>JAEXPG010000647.1 GCA_023447015.1 Verrucomicrobiota bacterium | reverse complement strand
GGCTCCTCTTCCTCGTCCCCCCCGAAGAGTCCGCCGAAGCCGACGGGCTCGGCGACCGCCCCTTCCGCACCAGCCGGATTTCCGGCGAGGCGGAACGGTTCGCTCTCCGCGGTCTCGCTCCCTGAATACAGTTGCCACCGGAAATCGCCCTGCGCCCGGCCCGCGGTGCGCGGCAACAAGGCAAGCCGCAGCCCGACGCCCTGCAGTGCCTCCGCCGTGAACGTACGCTCCAGCAGTTCGCGGCGCCGCAGGCCACCGCCGGAGTCGAGATTCTCCAGGGCCATCCGCACGGTGAGGCGATGATGGGCCTCCGCCGGCGGGTCGATCCACTCGGCCGCCTCGCCGTCGACGACCGGAACGTCGCCGATCGCGGCCGTCGGCAGACTCGGGTCGAGGGCCACGGTTTGCCCGTCGATCACGGCCCGCACCCAGACCAGCTCGCGTGGCGCCTCGATCGGCTTCACCACCAGCCCCCGCGTCGCCGGCTCGGTCCACTCCGGCCGCACCGCCTCGCGCGCTTTCAGCCCGGCGGCCCGGTCGTCCATCCGCTTCTGCAGCTTCGCACGCACCTTCTGGCGTTTGGCGTCATCCGCTCCGCGGCGGCTCACCGCCGGCAGCGATTCCAGCACGAGCCGGGTCGCCGACGGGCGCGCGCTCGCCGCAACCAGGCGCCGCACCGCTTCTTCCGCAGTAAGGTTGGCCACCGCCAGCTGCGCCTCGACCCCCTGCGCGGCAAGGAGTTTCTGCAACAGCAGCGCCTGATCACAATGGTTGCCGCCGCGGGTGAGCAGCGTGCCGGCCGCCCCCTTCATCACGCCACCGTACGGTTCGTAGGCGGTCTGGTCGCGCACGAAGGCGAACGCGGCCGCGGGAGTGGTCAGCGTCGGCGCGAGCGCCTCCAGCGCGTACGCGGCTTCCACCGGAGGGACCGCCCCGGCCTCGTCGTCGCCGCGCAATCCGCCGCCGCCCCACGCGAGGCCCAGCGCCACACCGAGACCGAGCCGAAGGATGAACGATTTCCGCATAAGGGAGAGGGGGGGAGCTGCCGCCACAGGGAACGACGCCGTTGATGGCAAAAACGGCCGGGTCTGTCAGCATCTTCCCCGGACATATTTCGTGCCGGTCACGCGCTACGGCAGGGCCGTCGGACGACCGGCTCGCGACATCCCTTCTGTGGTGGTGCTGACCGACGGCGCCTGGACTGCTGCGGCCACAAGAAACCCGGTGGCGTCGCGACACCACCGGGCCGGAGAACGAAACCAACGACTCGCGCTCAGCGCGCGATACCGAGCGGGCTGAAGATCACGTAGAGGACCAACGTGAGCACCACCACGACGATGCCGGCGGTCTTGGAGCCGGCGGAGGCGGTGAGGTTCAGCCGCGTGTTGGTCTGGAAGACCACCGGCTGATCCAGCGGGTTGAGCATCCGGATGATCCACATCACCGCCATCACGGTGCCGAAGCAGACCGCCATGCGGTTGAGGAAGTTCAATGACGGCACGAACGTCGCCAGGATGAAGTAGAGCGCGGGATTGAGCAGCAGGCCCACCACGCCGGTATAGCCCGGTGCGCGGCGACTGAGCAGACCGAACACGAACACCGCGAGGATGCCGGGCGAGGCGTAGCCCTGGAATTCCTGGATGTACGTGAAGATCGAGCCGAACTTGTCGAGGTTGGGCGACAGCAGGCAGCCGATCACCGCAAACACACCGACACAGATGCGACCGACGCCGACGAGCGCCTTCTGCGAGGCGTCCGGCCGCATCAGACGCTGGTAGATGTCCATCGTGAAGATGGTGGAGGCGGCGTTGAGCACGGCGGCCAGCGAGCTGACGATCGCGCCGAGCAGCGCAGCGAGCACGAAGCCCACCATGCCGGAATTCTGCGGAAGCAGGTTCTTGATGAGCAGGTTCAGCGCGGCGTCGAACTTGTAGCCGCTGGTGATCGGCGTCTCCTTGATCGCGCCGCCAGCGGCACGCACGGCGGCATTGTGCACCGTGATCTTCGCCGCGAGGTCGGTGTGCTTGGCCACCCAGGTGTCGTCGACGACGAAGACCGTCTTCGATCCCGCCTCGCCCAACTCGCGGGTGATCGCGCGCTCGTTCACCCGATCATGCGCCGCGGCGAGATCCTTGCTGTACAGGTTGAAGGCGATGATGCCGGGCACCACGATGATGAACGGGATGATGAGCTTCATCGCCGCCGCGAACACGATGCCCTTCTGGCCCTCGCGCAGGGAGGCCGAGCCGAGGATGCGCTGGGTGATGTACTGGTTGAGGCCCCAGTAGTAGAAGTTCGGGATCCACAGTCCGACGCAGAGCGCGAGCCACGGGATGTACTTGTCGTTGCCCGGCAGGATCATCGTCAGCTTGTCGCGATTGAGCCCGATGAGCTTGGTCAGGCCGCTCGCGCCGTCCGCCACCGCATCGGGGTTCGGGCCGCCCGCGGTGATCGCAGCCACCGGGGTCTGGCCGAGCTTCTGCATCGCGAAGTAAGCAATGACCGCGCCGCAAAGAATAAGCGCAATGCCCTGGATGAGGTCGGCCCAGGCCGACGCGTTGAGACCGCCCGCCGCGACGTAGACCGCGGCCACCAGACCGATGATCCAGCACCATTCGGTCAGACCGAGCGTCAGGCCGAAGAAGCTGTAGTTGGCGAAGAGTTCGCTCATCGTGAGCGCGCCGGCATAGATGACGCCGGTCAGCGACACGCCGATCAGCAGGACCATCGACGCCATCGCCATGATGGTGCGGGCGCCGGCGTTGTAGCGGTGCTCGAGGAACTGCGGGATGGTGAAGATGCCCGTGCGCAGGAAGTACGGGAGGAAGAAGAAGGCCACCACGACCAGTGTGATCGCCGCCATCCATTCGTAGCTGGCGATCGCCATGCCAAGATAGTCGGCCGCCTGGCCGGACATGCCGACGAACTGCTCGGACGAGATGTTGGCCGCGATCAGCGAGACGCCGATCAGCCACCATTTCAGGCCGCGCCCGGCGAGGAAGTAGGACTCGCTGTCCTTGCCTTCGCCCTTCGACTTGATCAGGCCGACCGCCACGACGGCCGCGATGAAGAGGAAGAAGACGACGATATCGATTGTGAAGATGCTGAACGTGTCTGACATGCGTTAAATCTCCGCGGGGGGGCGAAGGGTTGTTGGGTTTGGGGAGGGTCGAACGATGGGGCCGGATTCGCGAAAGCCCCGGCAGCAGCCGGGCGAGAACGCAGTGCCTAATTGCCGCGCCGCGAAATCTCCGGCAAACGAAAATTCCGCGCCTGAGGCCCGGCCTGCTCCGGTTCGCGAAAGGAAGACGATCCGCTTGACCGCAGCGGCGCGGGCAGGCGCGAGTCAGGCCCGGAGTCTGGAGTGCCGGGCTGACACGATTCCGCCGGATCGCCATTCCGTCCGGCACCGGACCCTCACCCCTTGCTCGGCGTGCATGCAGGAGGGACCTCCGCCAGACGCTGCGACGCCGTCGCCAGCACGAAAGCGCGCACACACCCGACATCCACCCCCACAAGGCGCGCCACGATCCGCCGATACAGGTTCAACTGAGGCGCATGCTGCTCCAACCAGTGCAGCTCGCCCGCCGACCGTTCGGTTTTGAAATCGTAGATCGTGACCGTGAGTCCCCCGTCCGCCGCCCGGCGCAGAACCACGCGATCAAGGACCCCCGAGACCCACGCATCGCCCTCCACCGCCTCAAACGCCCGCTCACGCCAAACCTCGTCGCCCGGCGCTTCCCTGCCGAAGACCTCCCGCAGAGTCGGCGAACGCAAACACGCCAGCGCTTCAGCCAGCGCGGAGTCCCAAGCCCCCTCCTTCCGCGCGGGGTCGCCAAGGAACCCGGCCAGCTTGGCCGCTTCACTCCCGTCAGCCCATTCCACCGCGGCCAACAAGGCATGGACCTTGGTGCCGAACTCCGCCGCCGCGCCGCTGGCCCCAACAAAAAGGCCATCCGCCGCCAAAGTTGCCTCCTTCAATCCCGAAGGCCGCCGCGCAACCAGCATTCCACGAACCACAGCCGCACCCGTCGCGACATCGCCGCGCGGCTCCCCCGCCCGCTCCGCCGGTCGGGAAATGTGAGCCTGGGGCTGCGGCAGCTCCCCCGCGGCGCCGCCCACGCCGCCAGCCTCGCCAAGTCCCGCGAACCAATCCCCGGCGCCCGCACTCCAGACACCGACCATCGTGGCCGCCCCCACCCGCACCGCGCATTCCTCGTCGCCGAGCGTCTCGAGGAGCAGCTTCGGGAAGTTCAACGAGCCGGACTTCCCCGGCCGCTCGACCACCGCGTACATCGCCCGCTTCGCCCGCGTCAGCGCCACGTACAGGAGCGAGAGTTGCTCGTAGCAGTTCTCCGCCACCGCCTCCGCCAGGTACTCGCGCAACACCGGGTCGTTCTCGGCGATGGTCGCCCCGGGGTATTGCAGGACCCATTCGACCGAGCGGTCCGCCGCCTTGCGCACGGCCGGACCATCGCGCCGCTGCGCCAGCTTCTGCCCCTCGAGATCCGGAAGCACCACCACGTCGAAGCCGAGGCCCTTCGATTTGTGCACGGTCATCACCCGCACCATGCCGGCCCCCTCGCCCTCCCTTACCGTGTGCTCGCCCAGAAAACGCAGAAACTCGTCCACCGCCCGCGCACCCGTCGCGTCGAACGTCCGCCCGGCGGCCACCAACTGGCGCAACCGCAGCCGCGTGAACCCGTCGTCGGGCGCCAGCACCGGCTCCAGCCGACGCGCCCACGCCGCCAGCCACGCCTCGAATCCGTCCGCCTCCAGCGCACCGAGCACGGTGCGACTCAGCGCCGCCGGGGACTCCGCCCAATGCCCGCCAAGCTCCGCCACGAGCAGGCCACCCAACGGCGACATCGCCACCTGGCGCCTCGCGAACCCGTCATCCGGATGCGCGGCGACCTGCAGCAACGCCGCGAGCGCCGTCGCCGCCGGATTGTCCGTGCCGATCCGCAGGTCCGCCTCCGCCACCGCGGCGATCCCGCCCGCGCGCCGCAGATAGTCCGCCAGCCGCGCACCCACGTCGTTCTGCCGCACCAGCACCGCACAGGTCAGCCCGCGCTCCGTCGGCCGGATCTCCTGCAGGAGCCGCAACGTCGCCGCCCAGCGCCCGGCCTCGTCGTCGGCCAGCAGCAGCGCCGCCTGCCCGCGGTTCTCCGGCCGCGCGCTGCGGTGCTCGCGCCAGTGCCGGTTCCACTCCGGGGCCGCCTCGGGAAACAGCTCCGCGATCACCGCCTTGTCGCCACAAACCCGGTTCACCATCTCGATCAGCTCCGGCCCCGAACGCCACGAGTCGTTCAACTCGCCCGCGACCACGCCGCCGCCGGCGGCGCTGCGGTACCGCTCCGCCACGTGGGCGAAAAGCCGCGGATCGCCCTCGCGCCACGTGAAGATCGCCTGCTTCACGTCGCCGACGTAGAAGAGGCTCCGCCGCCCCTCCGGATCCTGCACGACCTCGTCCACCAGCCGCTCCAGGATCTTCCACTGCTGGTAGCTGGTGTCCTGGAACTCGTCGAAGAGCCAGTGGTCGAGCCGCGCGTCGATCCGGTAGTCCAGCCCGGCGCGGTCGAGTTCACCGGCGCCCCCCTGCGCCCCGGCCATCGCGCGCTCGGGCGACAACAGCTGCTGCAGGTCCGCAAACGTCAGCCGCCCCGCACGCCGCACCTCGGCGTCGTACAACGCGTCGAACGTCCGCATCACCTTCGCGATGCCCTGCGTCACCGCCATCCGGCGACCGAGCTCCAGCCCGACGAGCCGTCGCACGAGCACAGCGATCGCCACCGCCGCCGACGGCGGCACCGCAATCTTCGCCCGGTCGAACTTCAGATCCACACCCGCCGCACCGGCCGCATTGAGCCGGCTCCACTCGGCCAGCACTTTCTCCGCCACGTAGCTGATCTCGCGGCTCCACGGCTGGCCCGGGGTCCACTCCAGCGCCGCGCGCGCAAACACCACGAAGCGCTCGCGGTGCTTGTCCGCCAGCGCTGCGCCGTTCGCCCAGTCGATGACCTCCTCGGCGGCACGCGCGGTCGCCGCCTCGTCGGCCACACCGCCCCACGGAAAACCGCGCGGCCAGAGGCGCGCCGCCGTGCCCCACTTCGCCGGCTCCGGCGCCGCGCGATACAGCGCGAGATGCTCCGCCACGAACCGGTCGAAGCTCTCCGCCACGCTTTTTCCATCCGTGCCGAAGGTCGCCATGCGGAACGCCTCGATCAGCTCGTGCTGCTCCGGCGTCAGTCCGCCGCGCGAGGCGAACAACTGCGCGAGCACACGCCGCATCTCCTCCGCCGCCGCGTGCGCGTCCAGCAACCCCGGCTCGCCGCCGAGCCCGAGCTCCAGCGGGAACGCGCGCACGATCTTCGCGAAGAAGCCGTCGAGCGTGCCGAGGTTGAGCCGGTGCATCGCGCCGACCATCCCGCGCAACAGCTTCAGGAAATCCGCCGCCATCAGCTCCGGGCGCTCGACCGCCGCCGCGAGCGTCCGCGCCTTCCCCTCGTCCGCGCTTGCGGCCGCCAGGCGGTTGAGGATCTCCCCGAAAAACTCGCCGGCCGCCTTCCGCGTGAACGTCAGCGCGACGATGCGCTCCGGCGCCGCGCCGAGCGCGAGCAGGCGGATGAAGCGTGTCGTCAGGGCGAACGTCTTGCCCGAGCCAGCCGACGCGAAGATCATCTCGTGCCGCAGCGCGCTCATCGCCCCACCTCCCCGCGCACCGCCGCCGGCCAGTCGCCCACGTCGAAACTCTCCGCCGCGCTGTCGTGCACGAGCGCCGCAAACTCGTCGTTCTCCGGCTCCTCGACCGGGGGCCAGCACCGCCCGGCCTTCACGCCGGCGCCGACCGCCTCCGCGCACCGCAACGCCGACTCCTGCAGCGCCCCGTCGAAATCCGCCCAAAGCGCGATCGAAGTCTCCGTCACCGCCTTCGGCAGGTTGAAGTAGCCGACGGCCACATCCGTGGCGCCGAACAGCTCGCCCAGGGCCCAGCGGTAGAGCGGCAACTGGAGATCGGTCCAGCGGTGCGGCTTGCCGCCCACATCCACCCGCGCCGCATCGAGCCAGGCCGCACCGCCCCGGTCGGAGCGCAGGTGCGCCTTCGCCGGCGCCTTCGCGCTCTCGGACGTCTTGTAGTCGAGCACCCGCCAGGCCCCCGTCGCCTCGTGCCGCTCGATCCGGTCGATTGTCCCCGAAAGTTCGATGCCGCCGACGATCAGCTTCCCGCCCGGCAGTTTCCACTCGGTCCGGTCGATCACCCAGCCGGCGGCGCGCTCCTGCGCCTGCAGACGCGCCACCGCGGCCAGACGCTGCCGCGCCGACTCCACCTGCACGAGCAGAGGCAAGGAGAGCTCGTCGCCAAACCGCGCCGCGACCACCGCCGTGAGCGTCGCATCGAACGCCCGCGCCAGCTCCTCGCCATCCGTGCAGTCGCGCCACGCCGTGTCCTGCCCGAGACGTTCGAGCACCCGGTGCACGAGCGTGCCGAAGTCGCGGGCGTCGAGCTCGCGCTTCGCCGCGTCGACCGGCTCCATCTTCAGCCGGTGCTTCAGATAGAAACGGAACGGGCACGCGAGGTAATCGCGGAAGCCGGTCACCTTCAGGCGTTCGGCCCCTCCGACCCACGGCACCCGCCAGCGCCACGCCCGCCGCCACGCCAGGTTGCCGCCCGCCGGCGGCAGCGCACGGAACAGGAAACGCACCCGCGCCGGCAGCTCCGTCTCCGTGCACTGGAACAGCAGCCGCGAGGGCCGCAGCGGGTCGCCCGCCGCCGACGTTTTCCCGAGAAACACGCCCAGTTCGCCTGACTGCGCCCGGCAGGCCGCGAGCGCCGCCAGCTGCCACGCATCGCGCGCGAACCGCTGGGCGTTCGTCTTGAGGCCGAGCCGCTCACGCAGCGACTCCGGCAGAAACGCGTGGCCGTTCACCGCCTCCGGCGCGCAGCCGTCGTTGAGCCCGGCCACGAGCAGCACCGGCTCGGCGCGGAACACCAGCTCCAGCCAGCCGTCCAGCTCCACCGCGCCCGCCGGCTTGTCGTCGAAGATCCGCCCGGCGCCGAAAAGTTGCAGGGCCAGCTCGCACGCCTCCTCGGCCTTGAGCCGCGGCGGTGCGGACGCCACCACTTCGGACGCCGCCACACGCCAGGCCTCCGCCGCCTCGGCGAAAGCCCGGTCCTCCGGCCGCGCCGGATCCAGCACGCGCCCGGCATGCAGGCGCCCGAGCACCGCCATCCACGCCGCGGGAAACGCTCCGGCGCGCAGCTCGGCAATCAACTGCTCCAGCACCGCGAGCGCCGCGCCGAGTCCGGGATGCCGCGTCTCGAAAGCATCCGCCTGCCGCCGTGCCGCGGCCAACGTCGCCGGAAGGTGATCCGCCTGCAGCGCGTCGAGCCCGGCCAGAAACTTCGCGGCTGAGAAACCGTCGGGCTCCTGGAGTGCGCCCCCGAGATGGCCGAGCACCTCGGTGCGCCGCGCCAGCGCGACCGCGCTCGCCCAATCGTCGTCGCGCACCGCCGTCCGCAGCGCCTCGATCAGGCCCGCCAGCGCCTGCCGCTGCAGGGGGCGTCCCTCCGGCAGATGGCACTCCACTCCCGCGGCCCGCAACTCGCCCGCCAGCAGCGGCAGCACTTCCGGGTCCGCCGCGCCCACGCCGACCTGTCCCGCCGGCGCCGCCACCGCCAGCAGCCGCTCCGCGATCCGCGCCGCCTGCGCGGCCGGATCCGCACACAGCTGCACGCGCTGTTCGAACGGTTCCAGCTCGAGCCTCCGCTCGAGCCACACCTCGGGGCGCGGACGCCCCCACTCGTCAAACAACGCTCCGCCGTCCGCCGGGCCGCACACCAGCACCTCGACCTCGTGTTTCTGGCTCCATTTTTCCAGCACACGCAAACCCAGCGGCAGCGGGTCCGCCACGGCGACCACCGAGACCCGCCGGACACCCTCCGGCGGGTCCGCCGGCGCTCCGGAGGCGGCGATCGAGGCCGCCTGCAGCGTGGAAACCCGCTGTTCCGCCAGCCGCGCGTCGACCGCGGACTCCAGCTGCGCCAGCTGTTCCCAGCGCCGCGGCTCCGCGAAACCGTCGCCGGCCTTCGGCGCCACATCGGCGAACCGCAGGCCGCCCTCGGCCAGCGCGGCCTGCAGCCGCGTCAGCTCGTTGGCCAACCGCAGCGCCCAGGCGAATCCCCGCTCCGGCGGGTCGACGGGAAACACCTCGCGCAGCTCGTCGAGAGCCGCGCTGCGCAACGTCTCGACCCAGGCCAACAGCACCTGCGCCCGCGTCGCGATCACCGTGCCCTTCGGCAGCGCAAGATCCAGAATCTGCTCCGGCACGATCACCCGCGGCGCCAGCACCGCGCCGCCGCGTTCCGCGGCATGCACTGCCAGCGCCTCGCGCAGCCGCCGTCCGGCCTGCCGCGTCGGCACGACGATCATCCGGTCCGAAAGGTCGAGCGCGCCGACGCCGTTCCAGCCCGCCGCGAAATGCGCCACCACCCGCTCCAGGAGCGGCCGGTCCCACGGGAGAATCTTCAGTTCGCGCGGCATCGTACGGTTGCCCGCGCAGGTTGGCAGACTTTCCCGCCCCGACACAACCCGCGCGTCGCCCCCTCTTCGCTCTCATTCTCCCGCGCCTGCGCATTTTCCTGCTCCCCCGCACCCACTCCCACCGCTTCGCCACAGATTCGCATCACCTCCGATGGCGGGTTTTCGCGCTTCGATTGTCATATCCGCCAATCGGGCACGATGCCCGGCTCCGACAACCTTGATCATCAC
This sequence comes from Verrucomicrobiota bacterium, assembly GCA_023447015.1. GTDB lineage: Bacteria > Verrucomicrobiota > Verrucomicrobiia > Opitutales > Opitutaceae > CAJCBL01. The sequence continues at coordinate 106 of JAEXPG010000647.1, read as the reverse complement.
CACCTTCGCGATGACTTCGTTCGCCTCGTTCCTCCGCGGCACCCTGGTCGGGTGCGCCCTCGCGGTTGGCGCCACAACCTCGACTCGCGCCGACACTCCCTACTAC
>JAEXPG010000645.1 GCA_023447015.1 Verrucomicrobiota bacterium | reverse complement strand
ATCATCTTCGTGCGCCGCGTGATCCCCGGCGCCGCCGACCGCAGCTACGGTATCCAGGTGGCAAGGCTCGCCGGCCTGCCGCTCACCGTGATCGACCGCGCCAAGGTCATCCTCACCCAGCTCGAATCCGACGACACCACCGTCACCGTGCCCGCCCCGCAGACCCGCCCCCGCCGCAAGCTCCCCGTCGCCCCTGAGGACGACGGCCCGCTGAGCCTGTTGTAGCGAGCGCGCCGCCGCGTCCGTCGTGGCGCGTGGTTACCGCCCGTTCTGGTCGGCTCTGTCGTGGCAACGGTCCGCGCAAGCCTTCTTCGTACGCACGCGAAAGAGTCGGCATCCGCGACACCGCCCGGACCATCCGCGATCTTGCCGACGAACCTCGCGAGAACGCGGGAGCACCGCTCAGAACGTGCAAAGGGCGCGGCCTCTGGGCCGCGCCCTGGACACCCCTTTTGCACAAACGCTGACGTACACGAACCAGAAATTCTTCGGTGTCGCGCTCCCGGCCGTGTGGGGCGTCCAGGAACGCCCCGTTAATCGGTCGACCCCGCCGCCAGTTGAGCTGGGGGAGTCAGATTTCCAACAATTGCGCGCCGCTGCCCCGGACTTGCGAACAGCTCCCGCCTCGCCACGCTCGTCGCCGATGGATTCGACGTTCCTCACCGACCGCACGGCGATCGCCGTCGGCACCGGTTTCTACGCCGCCGGCCTGCTCTACGGCTGCTGGTCGCTGCTGTTCCGGAAACGCCACTCGCGCATCGCCAGCTACGGGCTGATGGCGCTGGGCTGGGCGGTGCAGACCTGCGGGCTCCTCCTGCGCGGCCAGGCCACCCACAGCTGCCCGATCGGCAACACCTTTGAGGTCCTCCAGTTCGTCGCCTGGTCCGGCACCCTGCTCTATCTCTTCGTCGGTCCGGTTTTCCGCACCAGCCTGTTCGGTTTCTTCAGCGCCGGCCTGGCCGTCCTGCTCGGCGTCCTCTCGCTCGCCGTCCCCGTCTGGGACAGCGTCGCACGCGTGCGCCCCTTCAGCCCCGACCCGATCGTCGCGCTCCACGCCTCGCTCGCGCTCTTCAGCTACGGCGTGCTGGCCCTCCTCGCGCTCACCTCGCTGATGTACCTGCTGCAGCACCGCAACCTCCGCCGCAAACGCCTCGACGGCGCGTTCGCCCTGCTGCCCTCCATCGTCGAGCTCGACCACATCAACCTCCGCCTGCTCGCCGTCGGCGTCACCCTGTTGGCGATCGCGCTGGGCGTCGCGGGCGCGCGTTGGCACGGTCACCCCGGCGCCGTCGCGCCCATCAAGCTGCTCGTCACGGTCACCGTCTGGCTTGTCTATACCGCCGCCCTGGTCCAACGGCTCCGCCAACGCTGCGTCGCCCAGCGTTTCGCCTGGATCGGGCTGATCCTCTTCCTCGCGCCGCTCCTGTCGTTGTGGATCGTCGTCACCCCGCGCCGGGCCACGCCGCCGGCCGTCACCTCCCCCGCCGCGGAGCGGACGCCATGAGCCGGAGCGAACCGCATCTGCTCCTCCTCGGGGCCAGCCACCACACCGCGCCGCTCGCGCTGCGCGAACGCCTCGCGCTCGCCCCGGAGAAGCGCGCCGCCCTGGCCGCCGCCCTGCGCGCCGATCCCGCTGTCTCCGAATTCTGCATCCTCGGCACCTGCAACCGTGTCGAGATCTACGCTGTCGCCGCCGACCCAGCCGCCGCCGCACGACTCCTCGGGACGTTCTGCCGCCTCCAGTCCATCGAGCCCGCGGACTTCGCACCACACGCCGTCGCCCGCAGCGGCGCCGAGGCCGTCGGCCATCTCTTCGCCGTCGCCGCCGGACTCGACTCGCAGATGGTCGGCGAGGCCGAGATCCTCGGTCAGGTGAAGGACGCCTACGCCGCCGCGCAGGCCGCGGGCGAGGTCGGGCCGGTCCTCAACCGCGTTTTCCAGAAGACATTCCAGTCGGCCAAGCTCGTCCGCTCCGAGACCGCCATCGGCGAGGGCCAGGTGAGCGTGGCCACCGTCGCCGTCGCGCTGGCCGAGAAGATCTTCGGCCGTCTCCGCCACAGTCAGGTGCTCATCGTCGGCGCCGGCGACATCGCCGAGAAGACCGCCAAGGCCCTGCGCAGCCGCGACGCCGGCGCGATCGCGTTCACCAACCGCACCGCCGCCCGGGCCGAGGACCTCGCCCGCGAGTTCGCCGGCGACGTCGTCCCCTTCGAACGCCTCGGCGACTCCCTCGCGCGCTTCGACATCGTCGTTGCGTCGACGTCGTCGCCCGACCCGGTGCTCACGCTGCCGATGATCTACGCGGCGATGCACGAGCACGCCTCGCGTCCGCTCTTCCTCATCGACCTCGCGCTTCCCCGCGACATCGCCCCCGGCGCCGCCGACCTGCCCAACGTCTTCCTCTACAACCTCGACGACCTCGCCCGGCTCGCCGAGGAGAACATCGCCCACCGTCGGGCCGAGCTCGCCCGCGCCCGCGCCATCCTCCAGGAACGCGCCGCCACCCTCTGGCACAAGTTCGCCCCCGACGCCCCGTCCGAGTCCGCCGCCACGCCGGCTCCGCAGGTCGCCGCGCCCGCCGATCCCGTCGGCGACACCGCCCGCAAGTAGTCCCACCAACGGATCGCCTCGGCAGCGAAGCAACCCACTCGTGGCAGTTCGCACGCTTGCAGTTGGGTCGCCGCTCGCCGGCGGACCTGTCCGACGCCAGCCCGCGCCGCCGCTCAGCCGAGATGCCCCGCCAACCATCCGCCCACGCTGCCGGCGGCGGGTTGCGCCAGGAGCGCGTGCAGCTTCTCCGCCTGCGCGCGGGTGTGTTCGATCCGCGCCGGTTCGCGCAGGGCCGCCGCGAGCTGCGCGGCCAGCCGCGCCGGAGTCGCCGCCCCTTGGATATACTACGGGTACATCGCCTCGCCGAGGAGCAGGTTCGCGATGCCGAGGTATGGCACCTTCACGATCCACCGGCCGATCAGATAGGTGAGCGGATCCGTGCGGTAGACGACCGCACCGGGGATGCCGGCGAGCGCGCACTGCAGCGACATCGTGCCGCTGGAGGTCAGCACCGCCGACGCCGCGATCGGCTCGGCCCCGGCCTCGGGCCGGCACAGCCGCACGTTGGCCGGCGGATGTGCGGCCTGGAGCGTCTTCAGGATCGCCTCGGCAGCGAAGCAACCCACTCGTGGCAGTTCGCACGCTTGCAGTTGGGTCGCCGCTCG
>JAEXPG010000544.1 GCA_023447015.1 Verrucomicrobiota bacterium | reverse complement strand
TATTTCTGGCTGAACAAGAACCAGCGCGGCGAGATCTGGCTCAATTGCGGCCCCAAGGCCCCCGCCGCCAAACCGGCGCCGCGGCAGCCCGAGCCGCGCGCGGAGCGCCAGCCGCGCCAGCGGCCGGATGCGCGCGATCAGGCCCCCGCCGAAGGCGAGGAGTCGGCGCCGGTCCCGGCGGAGAATGCCGAGATCCCGGCGGACGCCGCCTCGGCCGAGCCGGTCGAGGCCGGGGCTCCGGCCCGGCAACCGCAGCGTGAGCCGGTCCGCCAACCGCAGCAGGCGCAGCCGCGCGAGGCGGCACCGTTGCCCGAGGGCGAGCCGCTGCTCGCCAAGCTGCGTCCGATGATGCGGCGCAATCGTCGCGGCCGCGGCTGGTCCGGCAGCACGAGCTATCTTTCCCGCGCGCTGCGTCACCAGGAAGCGGAGTTGATGGAGGCGTTCGCCAAGCTCGGCCTCAAGCTCACCGAGGATCCGCAGGCCAAGCCGGTGTTCCTCGAACTCAACGGTTTCCTCTACTGGCTCAACCGCGGCCAAGGCGGACAGATCTGGATCAATGCCCGCGAGCAACGGGCCGGCGAGGCGCACAGCACCGGCGAAGAGGGCGAGGGCCCCGAAGGGGCGCCCTCCGTCGCCGCTCCAGCCGAAGCCCCTGTCGCGGGCGAAGTGCCGGCGGTCCCGCAGTCGGTTGCCGGCGAGTCCGCCGGTTCTGCGGAAGTCCCTGTTCCGGCGGCCGAGCCGACCGAACCTGCCGCCGCCGGCGAGTCCGGCGAAGCAGGTGCGGAGGCTCCGGTGGCTGCCGGCGACGACCATTCGATCTTCGCGCGCATCCGTCCGCACTTCACCAAGAACAAGCGTAGCGCCTCGCTCAGTGCGGCGCCCGGCTCCCTGGCCGAGGCGCTCGGGATCTCGCAGGCGGATCTGGTCGACGGCCTCGTGAAGGCCGGCCTCAACGTGCCGGAGACCGAGGACGACAAACCCGTCTTTGCCGAACACGCGGGCGAGATCTTCTGGTTCAACCGCAACGCGAAGGACGAGCTCTGGCTCAACGCCAAGGCCAAGCCGGCGCGCAAGTCTGGCGGCGGCGGCCGCGCGGGCGGGCGTTCCGGTGGCGGGCGTGGGCGGAAGAGCGCCGAATAGGCGGTAGGCTTTGGGAAAGCCCGGGGTAAGCCCCGGGCTTTTTTCTGCGGGTTATCGACGGCTCCGGTGCGGGCCGATCTTTGCCGCAGCGATGCGATTGCCGGATCGCTTTTCCTCGACGGCGAGGCGGGATGCAGCTTTCCGCGGCGCAACACCTCTTCCGCGTGCAGATCGCGTGCAAACGGGGTTCTGGAGACTCCGCGGTGCGATCAGGCCAGACCGAGCAGGGCCTGTGTGCGCTGCAGGTCCTGAGTCGCCTCGAGCTCGGCGTCGCCAAACTCATCCCATTGCAAGCCGGCGGCGGCCAGGCGATCGGCGGCGGGCAGGAACAGCCCCTTTTCGCCGGGCAGGCCGGCACCGAGCTTCTCGGCGAGGATGCTGGCGGCATGCAGCAGGCTGGCCGCGGCCACCTGTTCGCCGGCCGCGCCGGGGAGATAGCGTCCGGCGACGATGGCGGCGAGGTTGTCGGGGAACCTCCACATCCGCAGCACGCGGGCGGCGACGGTGGGGTTGTCGGTGAAGAAGTGGGTCTGTTCCCACTCCGCGAGCGACTGCTCGGCGGAGCGCGGTCTGATTCCGCGCAGCTTGGCGGCGCGGTCGAGGGCGACGATGCCGACTGGGTGTAGGATGCCGGCGAGGTATGCGGTGCTGCGGTCGCTGCGGGCGAGACGGGCGATGGTCTCGGCGCAGACGGCCACCGCCAGCGTGTGCTGCCAGAGCAGGGCGGCGTCGAAGCCGACATGTGTCGGCGGCTGAAGGAACAGTTGCCGGCTGCCCAGCGCGCAGACGAGCCGGTGCACCTCCGCGAACCCAAGCCGCTGGATTGCCTCCTCGACCGAGTGGACCGGGGTGGGCAGTGCGAAGATGGCGCTGTTGGCCAGGCGCAGGACCTGCGCGGCGAGCACGGTATCCGCGCGCACGAGCCGGGCGATGTCGTCGAGTCCGCTCTGCGGATCGCTGAGGATCACGAGTGTGCGCTGGAGGACGGCAGAGACTGGCGGCAGCTCCGCGATGGCGGCGGACAGTTCGGCCTCGGAGAGGGGTTGGGGCGAGGGGGCGCTCATGGGGCGGTCGTCGGGGGGAATCGGCGACGCAAGCTGAGCGAATGATCGCGAAAGGCAAAACGGCTGCGGCCGGATGGTGAGTGCTGGACGGTCCCCCTGGGAGCGCTTGTTGGCCGGTGTGCGGCACCGACTTGGCGGAACGTCTGTCGAGGACACGGGGCGGACGCGTTCATCTGCACCGGCTCGCTGCTGGCTGCAGCGCAAGTGCGTCGGCCGTTGCGTTTGGCTGCCGTGCCCTGCTCGGGTCTGCCGGCTCGTGCTGCGCGTTCGTGGCGGGCGGAGAAGGCGTCGGACCTGCTACGTCACCGGAAATCCGCCTAAGGCGGCCGCAATCGCTGCTCCTGTGGAGCGACGCTGGAGCCGTTCCAGCTGCCCTACGGTGAGGGTGCCGAGGGCATGTGTCCTATGTGCAACTCGGCGCCCGAACCCGAGTCTCACCTATCTCGCTGGACCGAACCATCCGGGCTATCGCCACCCGCCCGCGCCTCGGCGTCGAGGAATCGCAGGTAATGGTCCCCAAACTCCTGTGGGCGCTCCGACATCGGCACATGGCCGCAGTTGCTCATGATCACGACGGTTGCCGTGGGAAGCGCGCGCTTCAGCACCTCCACACTCGAGATATCGCGCATCCGGTCGCGGTCTCCCCAGAGGACAAGCGTCCGCGCCGTGATCCGTGGTAGGTCGCGTTCCAGCGCCTCCATCTCCGGAGTGATCTGCTGCAGAATCGTTTCGTGATGGGGCGCCGCCGCGTGTGTCCTTGATACAATGACACGTTTGATGAATCCGGGAATTTCCGGTTCCTGCACAAAGAGAAATCCCATCCGGCGGTCGAAGTCCTTGACCGAACTTACGACCAACGGCGGCGGCTCGCCCCGGCGGATCCGCTGCTCCATGTCGCTTAGGACCGGTGAGCGCACACCCGTGCAGTCCACGAGAGCAAGCGACAGCAGGCGCTCCGGGTGGGCTGCCGCGTAGTGACCGGCAATCTGCCCCCCCATCGAGTTTCCCGCCAAATGAAACCGTGTCAGCCCGAGCACTTGGACCAACCGTTCCAGCCGCCGGGCCTGCTCCTCGAGCCGGTAGGACGCCCCCTCCACATAGGAACTGTCGCCGAAGCCAGGCAGGTCCGGTGCGATCACATGATAGGACGGCGTCAGGTATCGGGCGGATAGGGTCCAGTTGTCCTTGTCCGCGCCGAATCCATGCAGGAGGACCACGGTCTCCCCTCGCCCCCCTTCGAGATATGCGATCTCGTGGTCCTCGACGCGAGCTCGCCGGAGCTCAAGCCCCGCCGTCCGCCGGTTGGCGGACTCCTTCTGCTTCACCAACAACGGGGGGACCACCTGCGAGAGGGCCGCAGCCACCGCAACCGCCCCGAGCAAGAGCAACACCCACTTTCGCACCCCACCTCGGCGCGCGATACGGGGAGCGTACGTCGTTTCCGGTGGTGATTGATTGGGTACTTCAACAAAAGTCATGGCAGCAGGCAGAGGCGGAAGGGTGTTGGCCGGTGGTGGTTCGGGAAAGCAGCGCGAACGACGGCCACGTACTCGGGATACGTTTGTGGG
>JAEXPG010000643.1 GCA_023447015.1 Verrucomicrobiota bacterium | reverse complement strand
CCTCCTCGGCGGCGTGCACTTCGCCGGTGGCGGCGAGGGTGGCGGCGGAGTCGCCGGCCTGGCGGGCCGCAACCAGCCGGCGCCGGGCGGCGCCCACCGCCTCGCAGTGCTGCGCGCAGGCGAGGTTGTGCTCCTCGTGGAGCCGCCGGATCGCGCCCAACTGCGCCTCGGTGAGATGAAACTCGCAGCGCATCCACTCCATGGTGTCACCGTTCCGGGCGGCGGCATGCACGCCCGCCTCGCAGCTGGCCCGGAAGAAGGCGAACCAGCAGCCGGCCGCCAACACCGCGACGAGGGCGAGGGTTGTCCAGAAGTTGCGCATGCCGCCTCCAGTGTCAGTGCCCCATCGCCCGCGCGTCGATCTCGGCGAGGTAGACATGCAGGATGGAGTCGCGCTCGGCGCTGGTGTGCCGCTCGCCCGCGCGTTGCCCGAGCAGCGCCGAACCCGACACGCACACGAGGAGGACGAGCGACCAGACCACGGCGTGCCGGCGGAAATAGGCGGACCAGTTCTCGGCGATCACCGCCCGCGACGCGTCGATCCGGGCCCAGACCGCAGCACGGAAGCCGGAATCGACCGGGGGCTCCACACGCCAGGCGCGGAGGGCGTTGCGGGACGGTTCGGAAGTGGGCGGGAGGTTCATGGCCGTGAGAGGAGATCCACCGTAGACTACACCGCGGATTCCGCGAACCCTCCGCATTTCTTCCGCCATGGCGGGGAGCAGGCCGCCCCGCGGTGGGCCGCCGCTGCGGAAAATGGTGCCGAGGAGGGGAGTCGAACCCCTACGCCCTTGCGGGCGCTAGACCCTGAATCTAGTGCGTCTGCCAATTCCGCCACCTCGGCGTCAGGGAGACGCGGACGCTGGACACCGCCCGAGCCACCGGCAAGCGCTTTTTCCGGGCATTTTTGCCGAAGCGGCGGGCGCGACCGCCCACCCCGGGTCCCGAGCGCTCAGGCCGTCTTCTTGAACGACGGCTTGGCGTGGATCCAGTAGCGGGAAACGACGAGGTAGTTGTGGCGCAGGTCGTACCCGAACTCGGTATCGTTGATCTGGAGATTGAGCTGCCCTTCCTTCTCGCCCTTCTGGCGCAGGAGGGTGCGCATGGCCTCGTAGTCGCGGGTCACGAGGGCCTTGGCGGCGTTGAAGGCCTCCTCGATGCTGAAGTTCTCGCCCCAGCAGTGCGATTTCTGGGCGGCGGTGCCCTCCTCGCGGGAGGTGAGAGTGAATTGGAACAGCGAGTAGGTCTCGGGAGTTAGCTCGGGGAGTACGTTCATGTCGGGGGTCTGCACTTCGCTGGACCGATATGCGAGGGGATCGGGCCGCCTAAGTCGAGGGAAAGTTGGCAATTCTTTGCCGACCCGAAAACGCAACCAAGCTGGCGCTTTGCGGTCGACTCTCCACCGTATGCGCGTGCCCATGCCCCGACTGCCCCTGGCCTGTGTTCTCCTCCTCGCGGCGTCCGCCCTGCCCCTCCCCTCGGCCGAGCCGAGGAACGGCGGCAGCACCGTCGACGATCAGGATGCCGTCAACATCCGCGGCCTCTTCGATTTCCAGCTGCCGAAGATCATCCGGCCGGAGTCGCTGCGCTTCACCCTCAACCCGAGTTTCGGCGACTTCATCCACAAGGATTACGTGCGGCTCCGGACCGGGGTGCGCTACGCCGTCACCCGCCATCTCGAGACGAGCGCGGAAGTCGTCCCGTACATCGACAACTTCGGCGGCAAGGGCGAAGGCGCCGCTGGCCTGGCCGAGTTCCGCTTCGGCACCAAGCTCGCTTGGCACAACCTCTTCGCCCCCTATTTCGACACCGCCTTCGGCGCCAACGTGGTGATCCCGTCCCCGGGAGCCCCGGAGCAGCTCACCATCGGCACCGCGCGCTTCAACCCCTACGTCGCCTTCTCCCGCGACCTGAAGGCCGTCCGCGGGCTCGGGGCGTTCCTCAATGTGGGGTGCGAGATCTTCGACCATGACCCGGCCCCGGGCCGCATCGCCCGCTACCGACCCTCGCATGACAACCTGATCGTCACGCCCGGCCTCGTGCTCCACCGCGCGCCATGGCATTACACCTTGGCGGCCTCGGTGCGGACGACCGCCATCGACGGCCACGACCGCGAGTACTACAGCGTGATGCCGGGCGTGAGCTTCGAGGTTCCCTCCCATTGGGTGCCTCGCCTGCCCGGTCGCGTCGTCGTCGGCGCCGGCTACGAGGCGATCTTCTACGATAGCGAGGTCAAGCATCGCATCACCTCCCGTGTCCGCTGGGACGTCGACTGGCGCAAGGCTGCCCGCGCGATCGGCGACAACGTTCTGCCCTGGCGCAACGGCAACAACCACGAGAAGCCGTAGCATCGCTATCGGCGAGGCCGGCCTAGCCTCGCCCCGGGATCATCTTCCCCTTGCCTCATGGCCGATCCGAACACCCTCGCGCCCGGTCACCGCCCGCCGACCAGCGGCACGAAACGCACGGGGATCAGTCGTTCGTCGGACAACGCATTTCCCCGTTTCGTGAAACGATGCAGCCACTGCTCGTGCCGGTCGCCCAGCGGCAGCACGATCCGGCCGCCCTCCGCGAGCTGCCGGACCCACGCAGGCTCCAATCCAACCGGCGCCGCGGTGATCAGGATGCCAGCATAGGGCGCGCGTTCCGGCCAGCCGAGCCGGCCGTCGCCGACGAACTGCTCGACATTTCCGACGACCCCGAGACCGGCGAGCGTGTCCTGCGCCGCGCGCGCCAGCGCCGGGACAATCTCCACGGTGCACACCGTGCAGGCGAGGCGCGCGAGCACCGCGGTCTGGTAGCCGCAGCCGGTGCCGATCTCGAGCACCCGATCGCCGGGTTGGGGATCGAGCAACTGCGTCATCAACGCCACGATGTACGGCTGGGAGATCGTCTGTCCGTGCCCGATCGGCAGCGGCTCATCGGCATAGGCGGCCTCCGCGAGATTCGGGGGCACGAAGCGGTGGCGCGGCACGGCGGCCATCGCGGCCAACACCCGGCCGTCGGCGATGTCGCGGCCAAGCAGCTGCTGCTCGACCATCGCGAGGCGCTCCGCCCGGCGTTCCCGTTCGGCCCCATGGTCTTCCGTCGCGTCTGGACCGGCTGCGTTCATGCGGCACCAACCTGCGGCAACTCTAGCCTTCGCCAGCGCCGCCGCGAACCGCCGCCGCTCCGTTTTCCCCGCCCCCAAGCCGGGGCTTCCACCGCAGGCCCGCCGCACTTTTCCCTTAGGTCGTCGCCGTATCGGCCGATTGGCTCCCCTGCCCGGATCAGCACGCCGCCGTCAGCCGTTCGGAAAGCGGATGCGAGTCCGACGGCATACCCATGGCTGAAACTACTTTCCCCGACATCGAGACCCTCACCAAACTGCTCGAAAATGCGGTGCTGAAGGTCATGAACACCACCGCGCACATGACGGCGAAATACCTCCGCCGTCACTCGTGCGAGGAGAGCGACGGGGCCCCGTTCTACAAGGCCGGTTCGCGCGATCCCCTTGTCGTCGGCTCGGTCGGTTTCACCGGTGAAGCCAACGGCATGGTCTACCTCTACATGGAGATGGACCTCGCCGCCCAGATCGCCGCCGGCATCACCGGCATGACCCCCGCCGAACTGGTCGCCCCGGACAACAGCGACATCATCAAGGACGTCGTCGGCGAGATCACCAACATGACCGTGGGCACCTTCAAGAACGGCATCTGCGACCTCGGTTTCCAGTGCAAGGTCACGTTGCCCACCGTCCTGCGCGGCTCGCAGCTCCAGGTCGAGGCCGTCGCCGGCTCGCAGCGCTGGACCTTCGATTTCGAGGTCATGGGCCGCCCCATCGTGGCCGATCTCTTCATCCAGGAAGACAACGGCAACTGAGCCGCCCCTTTCCCTCCCGTCACGGCCGGAGCGAGTGCTCCGGCCTTTTTGTTGCCATCGTCCACCGCGCGGCCATCCAACCGGCCCCTCGCTCCGTGCCGAGGTTCCGGTCGCCCAGAAAACGCCACGAGACAACACCCCGCCGGACCGCCGGAAGCAGCGCCTCGATCCACGGAGCGAAACGCGAGTCAAAACGCCGCGAGGGCCAATGGCTCACGCGCCGTTCGGGCTCCCCCGGCACGGCAGCGATCGGCGCAGCCCGAATTGGAGCGAACGGTCGAGCACCCACGCACCGCAATGGCGGTCGGCATGGCGGCCGGACAGAAGTCGTGTTGGGATCAGCGTCTTCCCGGCTGCCCGTCCATGCGGACCATGTAGCCTTTTCCGAGCGCCCAGTTGCGGGCGGCTTTGCGATTGTTGAAGACGATGGGGGTGAGCTGGTGGGCATCGCTGGCACTGACCAGGCGAAAATGTCCATCGGCGATCGGCGAGACCACGGCCTCGCGTGTGGGGAAGGAGGACATCGAATCCATCAACCGGCCTCATCGGTTTCGCCGCGGAACGATTGAACCGGGCGGAAGGTTTTGGGGAAACAACCCCAGTCCTCCTCTTGGTCTGGTCCGCCGGCGCCGGGGGCCGTCGCACGCCGCCGGCCCCGTCCTCGCTTTCCCTTTGCCTGCCCTCCTTCAGCGCGACACCGTTCGGCCTCCTCCGATGCCACGCCTCAGCCGCAAGCAACTCGTCTCGCATCTCCACCGCCGGCTCCG
>JAEXPG010000269.1 GCA_023447015.1 Verrucomicrobiota bacterium | reverse complement strand
CCCGCGGCCCGCGGCGGGTGCTGATTTAGCCGGTGCGCGGCTCGCGCGTCGCAGCGCATAAATGAGGTTGTCCACCTCCCCTCGCCCTGCATCGTCGGGGTCGGATCCGGCGGTCCTTCGGTGGTGTCGAATCCAGCAACCCCTGAGCATAAACCCCGGGTAAAACCCTCGCCCCAGCACCTCCTGTTCTATCGTAACGGCATCACGTCGGCGCGAGCCGGGAATAATTGCCTTTGACAAGCCCAGCGGCGCACGCCGAACTCACCCGCCTGCTTCCAGTTATTTGCCCTTCCTCCTCCCACAACCCGGTCCCGTACCCTCCTCCCTTTCCGTCGCGCAGCCCTGCTTTCCGCCGCTGCCGACACCCCGCCTGAAGTAAATCACCGCCGTCCGGTGTTTCTTCGGCACCCCCATTCTCCAGCGAAAGAACAGCGACTCACTTACCCTTCAGCTCTACTCCCATCCCGCGGCCCCAGGCCCAAAGGCTGTCTTTCCCCTCTCCTCTCTCAACAATCCTCGAACTCATCACACCATGATCCAGAACCTGCCCATCGCCTTCCTGATGAACAAGACCCCCATGGAACTGTTCCATGCCGGCGGTTACATCATGTGGCCCATCCTCATCACCTCGCTGGTCGGCGTCACCGTCGTCACCGAGCGCATCATCTTCACCCTGCGTGAAATGAAGGCCCGCAATCCCGAGATCGTGGAGAGCATGCTGGAGAAGGTCGAGGCCGGTGACGTCGACGGCGCCATCGCCCTGGGCCGCACCACCAACGATTTCATCGCCCGGATCATGGTCTACAGCCTCACCCACCGTGAGACCTCGCTGCAGAACGCCTTCATCCGCAGCTCCAGCGCCGAGCTCAACCGCTTCGGCCAGGGCATGCCCACCCTCGACACCTGCATCACGGCCGCCCCGTACCTCGGCCTCATCGGCACGATCACGGGCATGATGACCACCTTCGGCTCGATGGAGGGCGACATCAGCGCCGCCGCCTCGAAGATCACCGGTGGTGTCGCCGAGGCCCTTATCGCCACCGCCTGCGGTATCGCGATCGCCGTCATCGGCCTGCTCCCCTTCAACTATCTCAACGCCCGCTGGGAAAACGCCCGCCATGAGGTCGAGGACGCCGGCAACGCGCTCGAGATCATGATCAAGAAGTCGAGCGGTGTGAACGCTGGCCAGTAAGCCGGCTTCCCGCCCATTCCCATCTGCAACTCGGTCAATCTTAACTTTCGTTCACCATGCACGGAGGAGGAGGAGGGGGCACAGGCTCCAAGAAAAAAGCCACGATCAACGTCATCCCGCTGATCGACGTGATCATGTTCCTGCTGGCCACCTTCGTCTTGTTCACCCTTTCGATGAACAAGGCCAACGGCCCCGCCGTTAATCTGAACGAAGGCCGCACCGGCGAGGACGTCGACCCCAACAAGGCGGTCGCCGTCACGCTGGACACCGAGGGCAAGATCTCCTGGAACAAGGATCAGGTCACGTGGGATGGTTTCATCATCGAGCTGGAAAGATACAGCCTCCAAGCCGATGCGACCATCCTCGTGAACTTCGACCAGGACGCCAACTTCGGCCAGTCGATGTCGATCCTCAACGAGATCCGCAAGATGTCGGGTCTGCGCCCGACCCCGATCAAGGTCTACATCTCGACCAAGATCCCGACCCCCAAGTAATCCGCGCTCCACCGACCGCTGACCTGCCCAACGATGAAAGCCAAAGTCACAGTGCGGAAAAAAGCACGCATCGAGATCATTCCCTTGATCGACGTCATCATGTTCCTCATGGCGTCGTTCGTCTTGGTCATGCTCACGATGAACAAGAACAAGCAGATCCCGCTGCAGCTGCCGCAGGGTGGGCCGTCCATTGACACCGGCCCGCGGCCCGAGCCCGTCAAGGTCTCGATCGACGCCGCCGGCGACTATTTCTGGAACAAGGAGCGCGTGTCGTTCGACGATCTGATCATCCGGTTCAATGGTCTGAAGGCACAGGATCCGGACCCGAAAGTGCTCATCGAGGGTGAAGTCGGTGCCCAGTTCGGCAAGGCAGTCGTCGTTGTCGACGAAGCCCGCCACGCCGGCATCAGCAAGGTGACCTTCGACACCTCGGCCAAGAATTCCGTTCGCCAGTAAAAGGAGGACATCATGAAACGCATCGATATCATCATTGGTGTTCTGGTCTCGGCCGGTCTTCACGGCGGTGTGCTGTGGGGCGGCGAGATCTTCGACAAGGCCAGCAAGGCCATCGCAAAACCGACCGGCGACGACCAGCAGATCGTCGCCGCGGCGATTGATTTCAAGACCGATGAGGAGGAGAAGCCCAAGCCCGAGGAGACCGACACCGAGGAGGAAAAGCCCGACACCGACGTGTCCGACTCCGACAGCAGTGCCGATCTCTCCGCCGCCTCGCTCCCCGAGCCGATGAACACGGTCGGCGTGAGCGACATCACGACGGTCATCAAGCCCGCGCCGCCGGTCGCGCCGAAGGAGGGATCCACCACCTGGGCCCCGCCGAGCAAGACCACCCGCGCGCCCGACAGCAGCAGGTTCAAGGAGTTCGTCGACTTCAACAAGCTCGACAAGAAGCCCGTCGCCCGCTCCCAGATTGCGCCGCGCTATCCCTTCGAACTCAAACGCCAGGGCATCAGCGGCGAATGCGTCGTCGACTTCTTCGTCGACGAGAACGGTGTGGTCAGCGACCCCACCGTCACCTCCACCACTCACCAAGAATTTGGAAAACCCTGCTTGGACGCCGTGCTCCAGTGGCGTTTCTCGCCCGGCATGAAGAACGGCCGCAAGGTCGCCACCCGGATGCGGCAGGCCTTCCCCTTCAAGCTCAGCAACTGACGCCATGCCCACTCCTCGTCCTTCTCGGCAGCGCCGCACCGCGCGAGCTGGCAGCTTTTTGCGCCTGACCGCAGCTTTGCTGGGGTGCGCGCTCGTCCCCGTTGTCGGTCATGCCCAGCCCGCTCCCGCCGCCCAGCAGCAGCCGGAGCTCAGCAACGCGATCTCCGACGAACTCGGCAAGCTCCGTCCCATGATGGAAGCCGATGATCCGAAGACCTATCCGGAACTCTCCCGGAAGCTCGACGAGATCTTGGCCAAATATCAGCCCAAGGGCTACGACTTGGCCTACGTGAGCCAGCTGAAGGCCAACGTGATCTTCAAGTCGGGCGAGCCGATCAAGGCGATCCCCTACTTGGAGAACTGCGTGAATCCGGCCTACATGGCGCCGGAACAGTTCCAAGCCCTCAATCTCGTCCTCACCCAGCTTTACATGCAGGAAGCGGGTATCACCAACGACGACAAGATCCGCGACAAGCGTCTCGGCCAGAGTCGCGCCCGCCTCGATGAGTGGTTCGCCAGCAACAAGGAACCGCGCCTCGGCTCCCCGAAGATGAAGGAGTACGTGGACGCGATGTCGCTGTACGCGAACTGCCTCTACTTCCTGAAGGAGTACGAGAAGTCCTACGAGACTTCCAAGAAGCTGGTCCGCCTCTCGATCGAGCCGTCCGACCAGTCGTGGCTCCTCCTCTTCGCCGCCCAGCAGGAGTCCGGCAAGAACCCGGACGCGGCCGAGACCGTCGAGATGTTCATCCGGAAATTCCCGGAAAAGAAGGACATCTGGCTGCAGCTCACCCAGGCCTACCTCAGCTCCGACCAAGCCCTGCGCGCGATCCTCACCTACCAGCGGGCGCAGTCCCACGGGTTCATGAACAGTCCCACCGACTACATGAACATCTTCAGCCTCTACTACCGCTTGGAGGAGTTCAGCCGCGCCAGCCAGCTTCTCTCGGAGTGGATCGAAACCGGAAAGGTCGAGAACACCGAAGAAAACTGGGAGAACGTCTCCGTTTGCTTCCAGAATCTCCGCCGCGAGGACGCCGTCCGCACCATCCTCGATTCCGCCCGCAAGCGCTTCAAGACCGGCAACCTCGACTTCCAGCTCGCCAAGTACCTCTGGTATGACGGCAAGTACAAGGAAGGCCTCGAGGCCGCCGAACTCGCCTGGAAAAAGGGCGGACTCAAGAAGCCCGGCCGGACCGCCCTCTTCCTCGCCACCGCGAATTTCGAGCAGCGCAACTTCAAGCGTGCCCTCGAGTTCTTCGAGAAGGCCAAGACTTCCGGCGATGTGGATGCCAACGAGTTGAATCGTGTTGGCAGGATCATCGAGGAGGCCTCCAAGGCCGAGACCCAGGCTGCCAGCGCTTCCTAAACACAACCCCTCTCCCTATCCTTTTATAACATGAAAAAAGGTTACATCTGGTTCGCGCCGCTCGCGGCACTGATCTTCTTCATCTTCCTCTACATGCAGTCGCGTGGCGAATACGAGGCCCAAGAGCATGCCAAGAAGGAGGCGGCCCGTGTCGAACGGGAGCGCCGGAACAAGGAGACCGAGGAGCGCAACGCGAAGATCGCGGAGCAGCGCCGAATCGAGACCGAGCGCAAGAAGGCCGAGGACAAGGCCGAAGAGGAGCGCAAAAAGACCGAGGCCAAGTACCTCGAGGACATCGACTACGCCCGCGATTTCGCGAAGCGCGAGGCCTCCCGCTACGACAACGTCGTCAAGGACCTCACCGAGTCGTTCAAGACGGAGAAGGCCGCCGAGAAGGCCGCCGAGAAGGCTGTCGCCGACATGCGTGACGAGAAGAAGACCATCCTCGAGTACGTCGCCAAGGCCCAGGCCAACGAGAAGGCGCTCAAGGATCTCCTGCTGAAACTTCAGACCCTCGAAGAGACCCGCGCAAAAGCCGCCGCTGCCGCCAACCGTGGTTGATCGACCCCACAACGCCCAACGAACATGAAACGCTTTTTCATCATCATCCCGCCGGTCATCCTGTTCGCGATCTTCCTGGTCTTCTACAAGGCCCACGTGAAGGAGCTCGATGCCAAGCTCGAGGCGAAGAAGATCCTCGACGAGAAGAACAAGGCTGAAGAGGAGGCCAAGAAGAAGGCCGCCCAGGAGCTGGCCGAAAAGGAAGCCCTTCGCCAGCGCGAGGAGCTCCGCCAGAAGGTCGAAGCCCAGAAGGAGAAGGAGAAGAACGAGAAGGAGGAGAAGTATCGCAAGATCATCGCCGAGACCGAGGCGGCCAACGCCCAGTCCAAGAAGCTCCAGGCCCAGATCGTGAAGCTCCAGAAGGACATCCTCGCCGTCCGCGAAGCCCGCGACAAAGCCCAGGCTGAAGCCATCGTCACCAAGCTGGACCTCGAGAAGGCCCGCATCGACAAGCGCAACGCCGAGTTCGAGATCCAGCGCTACACCGACATGCTCGCCAACGCCATGGCCCAGAGCCAGGCGCTCATGAACGAGTCGCTGGTCGCAAAGAAGAAGTAAGCCGCGGCCACGCTCACACTCTCCAAGCCGCACGGTTACCGCCGTGCGGCTTTTTGTTGCCCAAGTCGACAGCGCCGCAAGAACGCGGCCGGCTCAGACCGAGTGCCATGCCGAGACTCACACGCAGCCCGGCAACCGCAGCCGGAACCGATATCCGGCAGCGAGGAGGACGAAGGCGGGAACCGGGCCGCCGAACAACAGTTCCCACCCGGCAAGCGGGTAGAAAGCCGGAATCTCGCGAACGCCCGGCTCCCTTGCTTTGGAGCCCGTTGTTTCCTCCGTTTCTTCTCAAGAAACTCGATTCCGCGGAACCAACCACGGCTGACACGGATCGCCCCGGATGGTCGGACATTCATCGGTGATAATCCGCGCAAACCGTGGTCAATCCCCGCATGGAATCCGAAAGGTGCCCGGACGGCGCTTCCCGACAGAGCCCAGCCCAGCCGAGTGCTCCGGCTCCTGTCATCTGCCGAGAGCAGGATCAGCCGGGGTCTCCTTCGGTCGATTGCGCGACGACGCGCCGCCGGAAGGGAAGCAAGGGTCCCGAGCCCAATCGAACGTTTCCTCCCGTCGCCCGACCAGCCTTGGGCTCCTCCGTCACCTTCGGCCGCCTGCCGGACCGACGCTCAGGCCACCGCCGGCTCAGGTTCCGCTGCCGCGGAGGTGATCACCTCCGCATAGCGCAGCCCGAGATCCGCCAGCTGCTCGTCGTTCTTCAGGTGCACGATCTCCTGCTTGAACTCGCCGCTGGGAAGCCAGAGCTGGATCCGATAGGCGGAGCTCTTGGTCTCCCCCCCGACCTTCTCCACGCCAACCCGCAGACTCCACTTCTTGTCGCCAAGCCGAGTAAAGGAGAACTCGAGGTGTTTCTGCAGCGGGAGCAGGTAGCGGTTCGGTGACACGCTCAGGCCCAGCCCAGCGTCGCGGGACATCTCCAGCGCCGCGTTCTCGAGCGCCAGGACAACATCGAAATAGTGGGGAATCTTGACAGCGGCCATAATCGATCGACGCCGTGATCCATCGGCATGTTTGTGCAACCGCTTGAGCCCCATGCTCCCCGGGAGTTCACCCTACCCCGCCCGCCGCTGATCTCGCCCGGCCACCGCGGCCCAACCGAGCCCGCATCGAGGGCCGGAGATACCAGTCCACGACCCAAGTCGAGCCACCGAGCGCGCTCCCAAAGAGGCGCCTCCACCTGCGGGGCCCTCCGCGAGCGAGCCACCTCACCGCCCATTTCTCCCGGATTAGGAAAACCATGCGAAACGTCCCGGCATCGTCACCTGTAGGCTCGACGCCCCCACGCCCCTCGCCATACTCGCCGGCGCGATGCAAAAGAAGCTCCTCGTAGTCGACGACGACATCGTGGCCCTCAAGGCGACCAGCCGCATTCTGCAGGCCAGCGGATACGATGTCACCGCCACCACCCGCTCCGACGAAGCCCTGCACTTCCTCGAGCGCGACAAGTTCAAGGGTGTGATCTGCGATTATCACATGCCGGACCAGAACGGGTCCGTGATCGTCTCGGCGGTCCACCACCACCACCCCGAGACCCGCGTGCTCCTGGTTACTGGATACCGCGAGGATCTCCCGGATTTCCTCAAGACCGGCAAGCACGCCGTGCGGGTCGTCGACAAGCCGTTCACGCTCCAGGGCCTGCTCCAGGCCGTCCACGAGGAGATCGGCGCGCCGGCCCCATCCTCGCCCCCTTCCGCGGCAAATCCACCGGCCTGACCGCCTCGCTTCGCATCGCTCCATCACGACAACCCGGACGCTTCGGCTCCGGGTTTTTTCGTCGCCGCATTTCCAGTCCTTCGGTCGGAGGCGACCCCCGGCCAAGCCACAGGGGCGGGAGGAAGATGGAGGGAGGAGCCAGGGCGCGCTGGCAGGAGCCCCCGAGCCCCACAGGGCGCCCCGAAACGGCAGTGCCCCAGCAGAGGTCCTCTCTGCCACACGCTGGGTCTCGCCCACCGCGCCCCCAGCGACCGCGGGAGTCCGCTGCCGCGGCGTAGGTTCATCCGGGCCGGAGGGCGCGGGCGGATGCGAAAGATGCACGTCGGTCGGCGCCCCGCGCGCCAAGGGAGGCCTGCACAACGCCCGCGCGTCATGAAACGTTCTCATGTCCGGCGACTTCCGTCTCGGTCAACCACCCTCCCGCCGGCGCGGCCGCCCTCTCGCAACGCCCAGTGTTTCTGCGGTTCATTTGCCTTGGGTCAACGTGTTCACCCCCGCCACAATTTCCGCATAGTCCTCGCCAAATTTTGAGTGGCCCGGCTTTCAAAACCTTGCGAAGATGGTCCCTTAATTCCCACGCACTGCTTCCCACCACCGAGCGTCGCTCGCACCACCACTCACCCACATGGACGTCAAACTCGCCAACGACCTGATCTACGTCTTCGGCTTCGCCGGACTCGGGCTCGTGTTTGCGGTCGGCCCGTTCGTTCTGGTGCACCTCTTCGCGGCGCGTAAGACCCGCCAGACCGCCGGCAAGACCGGGCAGTTCATCGAATGCGGCATGGAGCCCATCGGCGACGCCTGGATCCGCTACAGCGCGGTCTACTACCTCTACGCCCTGGTGTTCGTCGCCTTCGCGGTGGATGTCCTGTACCTCTTCCCCGTCGCCCTCGTCTACAACAGCCCGGCCCACGGGCTGTCGGACGGCTGGCGGGATTTCATCGAACTTACGATCTTCGTCGGGATCCTGTCCCTCGTGATCGTCTATGCACGGAAGAAAGGGGTATTCGAATGGACCCGCAAACCGGCTGCTCCCCAACGCCAGGACTGAAACTCCCGCCCGGCCCCGCCTCGGATGAGATTCCGGCGGACCTCGCCGGCCTCGTCCGCTTCGCGAAGCTCGACGAAGCGATCGCCCTCGGCCGCGCCAATTCCCTCTGGCCGCTGACCTTCGGCCTCGCCTGCTGCGCCATCGAGATGATGGCCTCCGGCATGGCCCGTTGGGACCTCTCGCGCTTCGGCGCCGAGGTCTTCCGCCCGTCGCCGCGTCAGGCCGATCTCATGATCGTCGCCGGCACGGTGAACAAGAAAATGGCCCCCGCCATCAAGGTCCTCTACGACCAGATGCCCGAGC
>JAEXPG010000635.1 GCA_023447015.1 Verrucomicrobiota bacterium | reverse complement strand
GTCGAGGCCGATCCGCGCCTCGCGCCGGGCCCAGCGCCAGACGCGCCCGGGGGCGCGCTCGGTCGGCGACCAGCCGCCGAGATCGAGCAGCCAGGGCGAGTCGGCGGGCGGGGGCGTGGTGTCGGAATTCCAGAGTGGGCGCAGCCGGGTGTCCTTGAGATCTGGAATCACGGCCGGCGAGCGGGGCGCGAGGCGGAAGACGGCGATCTCGGGGGCGCGGGCGGTCGGGATCTCGGCGAGGCCGCAGGCGCGGAGCTGGGCGAGCAGGGCCTCGGCGTTGTCGGCGTAGCCGCGGCGGTCGATCCAGAGGGCGGTGAAGCCGGCGGTCTGCAGGCGGTTGATCATCTCGGCCGGGGCGAGGCGCGAGGTGATTGCGTACCAGCTGGTCTCGGCCCGGCCGCGCAGGCCGCCGTAGGAGAAGCGCAGGTCGGTCGAGGCCAGGAAGGGACGGAAGTGCTCGTAGTCGCCCATGTGGTGGACCGTTCCCGCCTCGGGGAAGGGCGCGAAGGGCAGCTGGAAGACCGAGGCGTTGGCGCCGAGGGTCCGCTCCAGGGTCGCGGCTGTGTCGCGGTCGGCGGCGAGCGCCGCGGCAGACCGCGCGCGCGCCGAACGGAAGTCGGACCAAGGCGTCTGCTCGAACCAGCCGGCGGTGCCGAGCGCGGCGGCAAGCGCAAGGGTGAGCCAGCGCGGGCGGTGGCGGGTGGCGCGGTGCAGGGCGCCGAAGAGGAACAGCAGCGCCCAGAGCGAGAAGAACACCCCGACGCGGTTGCTGGCGCGGAACCAGGTGATGCCGGCGAGGGCGAGAAGCGCGGTGCCGCCGCCGACGGTGGTGACGAGGCCGGTCCAGGCGGCGCCGAGGGCGGCGTCGGGGATCCGGCGGTTCGGGGTGGGCCGCGCGGCGCGGCGGAGGGCGACGACGGCCAGGAGGACGAGGCCGGCGAGGCCGACCAGTCCGAGGTAGTTGTAGAACAGCTCGCCCTTGAGCGCGGTGTCGGAGGTGTAGATGCGGCCGAGGTCGCGGAGGAGGTGGCTGCGGTGGTCCTCGGGCGGGATGAGGAGGTCGAGCGGCTTGAGGGCGTAGAGTTCGGCTCCGGCGAAGTTGCGGTCGAACTGTTCGGCGGCGCCGTCGCCCGTGAGCTTGGCGGCGAAGAAGGCCCAATGGCTTGCCACGACGACGACCGCCATGGTGGCCGCGAGCACGACGAGCGGCGCGAGGCGGGTCCAGGGCGCGCGCCGGAATCGGTGCAGGGCAGCGGTGCCGGCGAGCACGCAGCCGGCGAAGAAGACGAAGTAGGGGTTGCCCCAGCCAAGCCAGAGCCCGAGCGCGGCGGCCGAGAGCAGCGCGCGACCGCGGCGGGCGGAGATGGACGGGGCAGGGCGCGCGGCGGAGGCGCAGAGGAGCAGGAGCGGCGGCAACGTCCAGGTCTGCGTGAAGCTCAGCGTCACGAACCAGCGCAGGTGGTAGTTGCTGAAGGCGAAGAGGAGCGCCCCGCAGGCCGCCCACTCGGGGCGCCAGCGGAGGTGGCGGGCGCAGAGGTAGAAGGAGAGGGCGGCGCCGGCGAGGAGCGCGCAGCCCAGGAGGTTCACCGCGGCGAACGGGCCGACGGCGCGGGCGAGCAGGCCGGCGAGCGCGAAGGTGGGGGCGTCGCCGACCGGGAAGAGCGACCAGTCGGCGCCGAAGGGGGCGGCGAGCCGCTCGCTCGCGGGGAAGCCGGCGAGCGGCTGCCCCGGCTGCTCCAGCGCGAGCTGCACGCGGGCGTGGATCTCGAGCGGATCGCCGGAGCAGCCTTCCGGCGTGCTCCAGGCGGCGGCGGTCCAGCGGCCGGTATAGCCGGTCCAGAGCAACGCGGCGGCGGCGGCGACAAACAGCGGGAACAGGCAACGCGAGAGGAGGGAGGGGGCGGTGGGGCGCATGCCGGAGGATTCGTGGGAAGAAGCGCCACGGCGGGGCGGCGTGGCAAGAGGGAACTGCGCCTCCGGGCCATCCGGTGTGGCGGGCCGTGCGTTGACAGCGGGGCGGCGGTTTGGTCCGGTCGCGGCGCGATGATGAGCCCCGAAGAACACCGGCGAATGGCCGCCTGCGAGGACACGCTCTGGCATTACGCCGCGCTGCACGGCAACGTGCGCCGGGCACTGGAGCGCGCGGGTGTGGGCGACGCCGGCGATCTGCTGGATGCCGGCTGCGGCACCGGCGGACTGCTGCGGCGCCTGCGCGCGTGGCGGCCGGGTTGGCGCCTGCGCGGCGTGGAGTTCTCGGCCTTCGCCGTCGGGCTGGCGCGCGAGCGCACCGCCTGTCCGGTCGACGAGGGGTCCGTGCTCGCGTTGCCGTATGCGGACGGAAGCTTCGACGCGATCACGTGCGTGGACGTTGTCTACCAGTTGCCGGACCCGGCGGTGGCGTACCGCGAGGCGGCGCGCTGCCTGCGGCCGGGCGGGGTGCTGGTCGTGAACGAGCCGGCGCACCGATGGCTGTTCTCCTATCACGATGTGAGCGTGGGCGGGCGGCACCGCTTCAGCCGGCGCGAGCTGTGCGCGCTGCTGCGGGCCGCCGGGCTCGAGCCGGTGTATGCGACGCATTGGAATTTCCTGCCGCTGCCGCTGGTGTGGGTGCGGCGCAAGCTGCTGCCGGCGCCCTCGGGCAGCGATGTCGGCGACTATCCGTGGTGGGTCGCCGGACCGATGCGCCTGATGATGGCGCTGGAGCGGTGGTGGCTCGGGTGGGGCGGGCGGTTCCCCTGCGGGGTGTCGGTACTCGCCGCAGCGCGGAAGCCGGCGCGCGGCGGGCGGTGAGGCGGCCGTTTCGCAGTTGAACGCCGGCGGGGCGCCGCGAATCCTCCGGGGCCATGGTCCGCGCCCGCAAACCCGACACTGCCGGCTACTTCGCCGGCAAACGTGTGCTCATCACCGGCGGCCTCGGCTTCATCGGCTCCACGCTCGCCCGCGTGCTGGTGCGGCAGGGCGCCGAGGTGCTCATCGTCGACAGCCTGATCCCCGAGTACGGCGGCCACCTGCGCAACCTCCGGGGCATCGAGAAGCAGGTGCAGGTCAACCTCGCGGACATCCGCGACCGGCATGTGTTGCCCGTGCTGCTGCAGGATCGCGACGTGCTCTTCAACCTCGCGGGCCAGACCAGCCACCTCGACTCGATCCAGGATCCGGAGACAGATCTTGAGATCAACTGCCGCGCCCAGCTCTCGCTTCTCGAGGCCTGCCGGCGGCACAACCCCGGCGTGGCGGTGGTATTCGCGAGCACCCGCCAGATCTACGGCCGGCCCGACTATCTCCCCGTCGACGAGAAGCACCCGATCCGCCCGGTCGACGTGAACGGCATCAACAAGTGCGCCGGCGAGTGGTACCACACCCTCTACCATCAGGTGCACGGCCTGCGCACCTGTGTGCTCCGGCTCACCAACACCATCGGGCCCCGCATGCGCGTGAAGGACGCCCGCCAGACCTTCCTCGGCGTGTGGGTCCGGCAGCTGCTCGAGGGTCGCCCGATCGAGGTCTGGGGCGGCGAGCAGCTCCGCGACTTCACCTATGTCGACGACTGCGTCGAGGCGCTCCTGCTCGCGGCGAGCCACCCGGCCGCCGCCGGGCGCGTCTTCAATCTCGGGGGCCGCGAGCGCGTTTCCCTCGCCGAACTGGCCCGTCTCATGGTGGCGGCCAACGGCGGCGGCGAGTTCGCCGTGCGCGCGTTTCCCGCGGAGCGCAAGAAGATCGACATCGGCGACTATTACGCGGACTGGACGCTCATCCGCGACACGCTCGGCTGGGCGCCGCGCACCCCGCTGCCGGTCGCGCTCCGCCGCACGCTGGCCTACTACCGCAAGGAGCTGCCGCACTACCTCTGAGCCGGGCCGCCCCCTTTCCCCACGATGATCGCCAACGCCGACCCGAAAGCCAACCTCGCCCCCTGCGCCGACGACGTGCGCGCCGCCATCGCGCGCGTGCTCGACAGCGGCCGCTACATCCTCGGCCCGGAGGTGGCCGAGTTCGAACGCGAGTTCGCCGCGTGGCTCGGTTGCGCCTCCTGCCTCACGGTCGCCAACGGCACCGACGCCATCGAGCTCGCGCTGCGCGCCGTGGGCGTGCAGGCGGGCGAAGGCGTGGTGCTCCCGGCCAACACGGTGTCCGCCACGATCGCCGCGGTCGTCGCGGCCGGTGGCACGCCCGTGTTCTGCGATGTCGACCGGGCGACGATGACGCTTTCGCCCGAGAAACTGCGCGACCTGCTGCGCTCGCCCCGCGGTACCTCCGTGCGCGCCGTCGTGCCGGTGCATCTCTACGGGCATCCCTGCGCGATGCCCGCGATCGTCGCCCTGGCGGAGGAGCACCGGCTGCAGATCGTCGAGGACTGCGCGCAGGCGCACGGGGCGATGGTCGTCACCCAGAAGGTCGGCACCTGGGGACAGGCGGCGGCGTTCAGTTTCTATCCGACGAAGAACCTTGCCGCGCTCGGCGACGGCGGCGCGGTGGTCACCGGCGATCCGCTGGTCGCCGCGCGGGTGGCGGCGCTGCGGCAGTATGGCTGGCAGGAACGCTACGTGAGCACGGGCGAGGGCGGTCGCAACAGCCGGTTGGACGAGATCCAGGCGGCCGTGCTGCGTGTGCGGCTGCGCCGGCTCGATGCCGAGAACGCGCGGCGCCGGGCGCTGGCCGCGATCTACAGCCAGGAGCTGGCCGGCACGGGGCTTGTGCTCCCACCGGCGCCGGGCGGGATGGTGCCGGTCTACCACCAGTACGCGGTCCGCACCCCCGGCCGGGAGCGGCTCCGGGTGTGGCTGGAGGCCCGCGGCATCGTGGCGCAGGCGCTGTATCCGGTGCCGTTGCACCTGCAGCCGGCGTTCGCCAAATGGGCGCCGGACGAGGTCGGGGCGCTCGCGCAGTGCGAGCGCTGCTGCGCGGAGGTCCTCAGCCTGCCGGTGCATCCGGCGCTGGCCGAGGCCGACGTCCGCCAGGTCGTCGCCGCGGTGCGGGAGTGGGTGAAGGCCGGGCGCCCGTGAGGGGCGGGTGACGATCCCGCGCTTTGCCGATGGCGTTGCGGCGAGGAATCGCCTCTGCTGGGGCCGTCGAACCCCCATGAGCGAAGACGTTCCCACTCTTTCCATCGTGATCCCGCTGTACCGCAGCGCGGAGAGCATCGAGCGCGTCGTGGCCGAGCTGGCCGCCCTGCCGGTCGCCGGCGGGCTGGAGATCGTGCTCGTCAACGACTGCAGCCCCGACGACACGCTCGGCGCCTGTCGCCGGATCCTGGCGACTTGCCCGGTGCCGGTCGTGGTCGCCAGCCACGCGCGCAACTTCGGCGAGCACAACGCCGTGATGACCGGGCTGCGGCACACCCGCGGCCGCTGGGTGGTGACGATGGACGACGACGGCCAGAATCCGCCGGCGGAGGTGCCGAAGCTGCTGGCCGCCGCGCAGGCCGGCGGGCACGACGTGGTGTTCGGCGACTACGCCGTGAAGGAGCACGCCGCCTGGCGCAACTGGGGCAGCCAGTTCACCAACGCCGTCGCCGGCTGGCTCCTCGACAAGCCGCGCGGGCTGTATCTCTCGAGCTTCCGCTGCCTGAGCCGGTTCATCGTCGACGAGGTCGTGCGCTACGAGGGGCCGTATCCGTACATCGACGGCCTGATCCTGCAGTGCACGCGGGCGGTGACGTCGATCAAGGTCGGGCACAAGGCCCGCGAGCAGGGGCAGAGCGGCTACAACCTGCGCCGGCTGGTGCGGCTGTGGCTGAACATGTTCACGAGCTTCTCGGTCGCGCCGCTGCGGGCCGCGACGGTGCTCGGGCTGGTGCTGAGCGCCTGCGGTCTGCTCGGTCTCGGCGTGGTCGTCTACCTGCACTTCGCCGACCGCGGCCCGGCGTTCGGCTGGGGCTCGTTGATGGCGGCGCTGCTGGTCTTTTCCGGCGCGCAGCTGGTGATGCTCGGCATGATCGGCGAGTACCTCGGCCGCGCCTATCTCACCGCCAACCGTCGCCCGCAATCGGTGGTGCGGGAGGTCTGGCGGAGCGGGACGAAGTGAACGAGGGGGCGCCTCGGGGCATTTGCGGCAGGCCACCGCGGTGAGCCGGCCCGCCCGTGCGTCCGGGGCGGCGCCGGTGCCGGTCGACGCCGGTGCCGATGAGACGCGGCGTGATGGCCTGTGCGGGGCACACTGCGCCGACTCCGCGCTTGCGGGGCCGCGGGGCGGGCGGCACGTTCGCCGCCATGGGCAGCAGCTTCGGCAAACTCTTCACGATCTCCACCTGGGGCGAAAGCCATGGGGGCGGCGTCGGTGTCGTCATCGACGGTTGCCCGCCGCTGCTGCCGCTCACCGCCGAGGAGATCCAGGCCGAGCTCGATCGCCGCCGGCCCGGGCAGAGCGACATCGTCACGCCCCGCAAGGAGGAGGACAAGGTATCGATCCTCAGCGGCGTGTTCGAGGGGCGGACCACGGGCACGCCGTTGGCGATGCTGGTGGGCAACGCCGACCAGCGGCCCGGCGCCTACGACGAGATGCGCGACAAGTTCCGGCCCTCGCACGCCGATTTCGCCTACCAGGCCAAGTACGGCATCCGCGACCATCGCGGCGGCGGGCGGTCCTCGGCCCGCGAGACGATCGGCCGCGTGGCGGCCGGCGCGGTGGCCCGCAAGCTTCTGGCGAAGGTCGGCGAGGTGCAGATCCGCGCGTTCGTGACCCGGATCCACGACATCGCCGCGCCCGAGATCGTGCAATTTCCCACGCTCGCGGAGGTCGAGGCCACCGCGGTGCGCTGTCCGCACGCCGAGACGGCGGAGCGGATGATCGAGCGGATCAAGGCCGTGCGGGCCGAGGGCGACTCGGTCGGCGGCGTGATCGAGTGCCGCATCCGCAACGTGCCCGCCGGGCTCGGCGAGCCCGTGTTCGACCGGCTCGAGGCCGACCTCGGCAAGGCGATGCTCTCGCTGCCGGCGAGCAAGGGCTTCGAGATCGGCAGCGGTTTCGGCGGCTCGCTCCTGCGCGGTTCGGAGCACAACGACCTGTTCGAGTCGCGCGACGGCCGCATCCGCACGAAGACCAACCGCTCGGGCGGCGTCCAAGGCGGCATCAGCAACGGCGAGGAGATCGTCTTCCGCGTCGCCTTCAAGCCCACCGCCACGATCCTGCAACCGCAGGCCACCGTGGATCGCGACGGGAAGGATACCGAGCTCATCGGCCGCGGGCGGCACGACCCCTGCGTGGTGCCGCGCGCGGTGGTGATCGTCGAGGCGATGGCGGCGCTCGTGCTCGTCGACCACTGGATGCGCCAGCACGCGCAGCGTTCCTCCCTGCGCTTCTGAGGCCCCGCCTGCCCACAACACCATGGCCCTCGATCTCTATTTCATCCTCGGCAACGCCGGTGCACGCCGGCGCACCATCCTGGCCGACCTCGTCGGCGAAGGCCTCATGCCCACGGACCGGGCGACGGTCCTGCTCAGCGACGCGGAGGCACCGGATGCCGCCGGCGACGCCGCGCTCGCACAGACCGGGGCGCGGATCGCGCGCTGGACCTGGGCGAAGCCGGAGATGGAGTTCGAGATCCCCGACGACGCCACCCACCTCTTTCTCGTCGCTGACGGCCGGAGCAATCCGGTGGACCAGGTGGAGGCGCTGCACGAGCTGCTCCTGATGCGCACCGACGTGCGGCTGGCCCGCGTGATCTTCATCGCCGATGCCGCGCTGCTGCACGCGAAGGCGGAGCTGCAGCCGTGGTACGACGCCTGCGCGCACTATGCCGACGTGGTGTTGCTGACCCGCGTCGAGGGCCTCGACCAGAAATGGCTCAACGGTTTCGAGAAGCGCTACCGCGACCAGTATTTCCCGTTCCTCTTCGAGGCGGTGCGGCGCGACAAGCTGAAGAACCCGGCGGTGATGCTCATCCCCGAGGCGCGGCGCGTCGCGAAGGTCTTCGACGAGGACATCGCGCTGGCCGACGAGAGCGACGAGGAGATCGAGGAGGCGAAGCCGGAGAACGACAAGTATTTCGCCCGCAGCCGCGGCGGCTCGCGCGTCGAGCACATCCCCAACATCGCGGCCTTCCTGACGGACCGGGCCTGAGCCGCGGCAGAAGAAGACGGGGCCCTGGCGGGTATTCCTCGGGCCTCCGGGCGACAAGCGTGGAGTGCCCGGCGCACCGCGCGAACAGGCGCACGGGATCGGCTTAATGGAGGCGGGTTGCTCGTTCCGCGACCCTCGTCCGCCCCGACGCGCGAGCGGTGGGCGGTGTCCGGCCGGCGGATTTGGCTGGGGCTTCTCCCCCGTGGGGCCGGAGGCGTCGCCAGCCGGTGGCCGGGGCCGGGGGAAAGATTCCGAAGTTTTTCGTGGGATTTTCCGCTCCCGCGGGATACTAGACGGGGAAGATGAAGCGTAACACCTTTCCCCTCGTCTCCCTCCTCGCGTTGGTCCTTTGCAGCTCCTCGTCTGTTTTCGCTGAGGAGGCGCAAGCACCGGCCCAGTCTGCGCCGGCCGCCACGGCGGAGAAACCCGCCCGCCCGACCATCGCGGCCGGCATGACGCCCGATCAGGTCCGCTCGATCGCCGGCAACCCGGACCGGATCAAGCGTCTGAAAAAGAAGGACGTGGATGCCGAGATCTGGTTCTACAAGTACAACACGCTCGCCAACGTGAAGGATGTGGCGGTGAAGACGATCGACGTCCCCTATGTCGACCCGGTCAGCGGCATGACGAAGACGATTCCGGAGCCGGTGTACAGCCAGCAACGGACCTTCCTGGTGGAGACCACCGAGCTGCTGTTCGTCAACGGAGTGCTGACGAGTTCGAAGCGTTACCGGACGGTCGACAAGCAGGTGGACTGAACCGATCCCGTCGGGAATCCCGCCGGGGCATTTGCCGAGAGCGGGGCCTGCCCACGCAGGTCCCTGTTCCCTGATTGTGCAGCCGCGATCGGTGTTCCGGTCTCGGCGCGGATAGCGCCTGTCTGCTGCGAAAACGGCCCTACGCGGGGCCGGTGGGGAGCACGAGGGTGACACGCAGGCCGGACCGGTCGGCGCGGTTTTCCGCCCAGATGCGGCCACCGTGCAGCACGACGATGCCGCGTGCGATGGCGAGGCCGAGTCCCGCGCCCTCGTTGGCGCCGGACGGGCGGCCGGCCAGCTGCACGAAGCGTTCGAAGATGCGCTCGAGCGACTCCGGCGGCACGCCCGGTCCCTCGTCCTCAAGCGTGAGGCGCCAGATTCTGTCCGCGACGGAGGAGCGGAGGGTGAGGGTGCCTCCGGCCGGGGAGACTTTGAGGGCGTTGCTGAGCAGATTGAGCAGGACGCGGCGCAGCCAGGCGGCGTCGAAAGGCGCGGTGCCGTGGTCGGCGATGGCGAGGGTGAAGCGCAGACCGCGGTCCTCGGCGAGGGCCTGCGCGTCCTCGGCGAACTCGGCGACAAAGGCGTGGATGCTCTGGGGCTGGCGGTTGAGCGGCATTTCGCCGGCGTCGGTGCGGGAGAGGAGGAGGAGGTCGTCGATGATCTTCTGGAGCCGCTGCAACTCGACGAGCAGCGACTGGGCCTGCTGGCCCTGCTCTTCGCCGAGCGGCGTGCGGGCGAGTTTCTCGGCGTGGAGGCGGGCGAGGGCGAGCGGGGTCTTCAGCTCGTGCGAGGCCTCGGCGGTGAAGCGTCGCACCTGGGTGAACGCCCCTTCGAGGCGGTCGAAGGTGCGGTTGAGGAGGTTGGCGAGCTCGGCGAGTTCGTCGCGGCCGGCGGGCACCGGGATGCGTTCGGAGAGATTCTCGGCGCCGATGCGCGCGGCGGTCTGCTCGATCGCGCGCACGGGGCGCAGGACCAGGCGGCTGAAGGCGTAGCCGAGCCCGATGCTCAGCAGCGAGACCCCGATGCCCAAGCCGAGCAGCACCCAGGACTGCTGGTTGAGAACCTCGTTGGCCTGCTCCAGCGGGGAGGCGACCTGGATGACCACGGCGCCGTAGGGGTAGCTGCCGACGCGAACCGGGCCGATCGGTGCGACCGTGAGGCTGGTGTCGGTCTGCCCGGGCCGGGGGGGAGGGA
>JAEXPG010000140.1 GCA_023447015.1 Verrucomicrobiota bacterium | reverse complement strand
CAACTTCGACCCCACGCAGGTCGACCAGCTCCTCATGGGCAACTCGGCCGACGAGAACACCGCCCTGCGCGGCATCGCCGACCGGCTCGTCGACCAGCAGCTCGCCGCCGAACCGGCCCCGCGCGCGCTCGCCGTGACGCTCTCCGAACGCGGCCGCGTGCTCACCTTCACCCGCAGCCTGCCGGTCGAGGGCGACAAACCGCTGCAACTCACCCTCGACCTCACTCGTACCGCGCGCCCGCCCTACTTGACCGCGGCCGTCCTCCTCCTCGCGCTCGCCGGCCTCGCCGCCATCCCGCTCGCGCGGCGGAAATGAGCGGGGCGGGGGAGCGACACACCGCAACGAAGAGCGCGAAGAAACATCCGGAGAATGGGCGCACAGGGCGTTCCGCCGCTGGTGGCCGGGACGCCCTAGGACGGGAGGGAACCGCAGGCGGCTACTCCCGCAACTCGCTCGCTTTCCAGCTCTTGCGCCCTTCGTCGCCTGCTGTTGTTCGCCCCGGCTTCCGGCCTGTGGCGCGGACAAAAACGCCCACTCGAGAAAATCTTTCGTCCACCCCTTGAAGAAAAACGGGCTTGTTCCGATCAGTACTTGCGTCCACACATCGCTGGCACACTTCCCGCAATAACCAATTCCATGAACTGCTCGATGCACAATCTCTCCGCCATGGCCGCCCATCTGGGTTGCCCGCGAGCCTTTGTGCGCACGCAGGCCGTCTCCTCCTGGCAGATTAACCAGGTAACGACGACGAAACGCGCCGCCAACGCGCACGGGAAGTGGAAAAACTGAGGAGCAATTAGCACCCGCATCCGAAGCCCACTTCCACCCGGAAGTGGGTTTTTAGTTTTTCAGAACCCAAGACCCCTTCCGGGAAAACCGAGCGAGAAGCTCGAGTTCTTTCCCAGAAAAACACCGCGGTCCACCAGGACCGCACCGGCCGCCGAGGCCCGCGCCGTCGGGATGACGACGCACCCACAGCCTCGGCACCGCTCTCCGGCCGCATCCGGCCGTCGGCTGCCCCCAGCCATCCCTCCCGGCTTTGTCCGGTGAGCGCAGGAGTCCGCTCCTGCCCCACCGCACAAGTCGTCTGCGACGGGACGCGGGGGGCGCCGGCCACACCTCCCGGATGCACCGCCGGACCCGCCCGCGGAGCCCGTCCGCCGTCTGAAACCAACGCAGTGCTCAAAAAACACTGCGCGGCGGCGGGCTCCCGGCGGACGCGGGGTTCCACCCCGCACCGCCCTGCGGCCATCCGCCGCCCCTTTCGTCCATCCACCACTTTTCCAACACCAACCACATGTCCGCCAAACACGCTTCTTCCGCCATGAAAACCAACAAGTCGACCACTGCCACCCGAGCTTCCCTTCGCACTGCTGCTGCCGCTGCCGAGCGAGTTACGCGCCGCGCCGCCGGCTGGCCCTACTGCCTTCAGCCGGGTCGACCCAATTACGCCTTCGGTCCGCTCAATAATTCCGAGCTGCCTTTTTACGTCCACCTTCCGCGCCCTGCCAACCGGGCCTCCTCCTTTAGCTGTGAACAGCGGCTGAACGCCGCACCGCCCTCATGAACGCCGCCCCTGCCGTTCCCGTTCTTTCCAACGTCCTTGATGTTCTCGACGTCGTCGATGCCGCGTTAGCTGGCCTCGACCGCCGCCTGCCGCTCCACGTCTCGCGCGACGATCTCGCCTCCGCCGGCCGCGCCGCCCTGGTTGCTTCCTTCAACCAGGCCTCCGGTCCGCTCCACGAGGTCCGCGCGTACTGCTTCGCCCGCGTCCGCGGGGCGATGTTCGACGAGCTCCGCCGGCTGGACCCGCTCTCCCGGCGCACCCGCGCCAAGGTGACGGAAGTCCGCCGCGCGGCCGCCGAGCTGGAACAGGCGCTCGGCCGCTCGCCCAACGACGACGAACTGGCGACCTTCACCGGCCTCGCCCCGAATGCCCTGCGCCAAGCGCTGCGCCTCGGGATCGCGGCCGACAGTCCGGAGCCCGCCAGCGAGGCCTTGGCGGGCCTCGCCGACCACGCCGCGGTCTCCCCGGCCGCTCTGGCCGAGTCGCTGGACATGATCGAGAACGTGCGGGCGGCCCTCGGCCGCCTGCCCGAGAGCCACGCCTTCGTCGTGCAGCGTTACCACCTCGAGGAAGCCACCCTTGAGGAGATCGCCGGCGAACTGGGCGTCTCGATCGAACGGGTCCGGCAGCTGCGTGCTGCGGGCGAGAAGATGCTTCGCGAGGACCTCGAGGTCCTCGCTTCGTGAGACAGGGGAAAAGAAAGCCAT
This sequence comes from Verrucomicrobiota bacterium, assembly GCA_023447015.1. Lineage (GTDB taxonomy): Bacteria > Verrucomicrobiota > Verrucomicrobiia > Opitutales > Opitutaceae > CAJCBL01. The sequence goes on along the minus strand of JAEXPG010000140.1, from coordinate 4,312 downwards.
GAAACGCGGGCGGAGCCGCTCCGGCAGAGCGCCACCCCCCGTGCCACCACCAACCGGAAAACAACCATGAACACTACCATCATCCTGTATCCGCGTGCCGTTTCCGCCTCACCCGTCTCCGCCACCTCCCGACTGCGCCTCAACGGCGCCACACTCCCGCGCCCGGTCTCGCGAGCGCCGTGGGGGAGCGCCGCTGCGCTGGTCGACCACCCCAGCGACGCTCCGCCCGCATGAGCAGCGGGCAACTTGAGCCGCACGGTGATTCCTTGATCCCGTCGTGCGGCAGGTGAACGCCTCCGGCGTTCGCCGCCCCGGGGCCGCGCTGCCAGTCGTGCAGCGTGGCCTTGTTATTCCTGCCGTCGGGTGCGACCGCTGGGCGCGTGGCGGCGCGGCTTTCGCGCCGTCCGGAGCCGAAACGACTCCGCTGCTCGCGCAGCATGAGCCTCCGCACCGTCGCCGTTTTCTTCTTGGGCCAACGGCACGCCACTGGTCCGCTGGGCCCTCTTGAGCTCTCAATCCACGCCCAGCCTTCTCGCCGCGATCGATCTCGACGGCACGCTCTTCGGCCACGACGGCATCGTCGGCCCGGAGAACGAGCGTGCGCTCGGCCAGCTCATCGCGCGCGGCTTCGGCATCGTGTTGGCCTCCGGCCGTCACGGCCCGAACATGGCCGACATCGCCCGCACGCTCCCGGGCGTGTGCGGCCTGGTTTCCTGCCAGGGCTGCGAAGTGAGCGATCCCGCGCGGAGCCGGATCCTCGTGCAGCATTTCCTGCCCGCCGAGGATGTCGCACTGGTGGCCGAGGTCGGTTTACGCGCCGGCTTCGGCGTGATCGCTTACACCGATCGTGGCGAGCGCACGCCGCTCGACGGTCCCGATATCGACCGCTATCGCCGGATCACCAACACAGAGATCGAGGTGGTGCCGGTGGCGGAGCTTGTGCGGGAGCACGTCTTCAAGGTCATGTGGATCACGAAGGAATCCGTGCTGGACGACTTCCTGGGCCGCGGTGGCGCCGCGACCTGCCGCCCTGCCGCCGCCGAGACCGTGCGCTCCCATCGGGAGGTGTTCGAGTTTGTGCCGCGCGGCATCAGCAAGGCCACCGGCACCGCCTTGCTCGCCCGCGAGTTCGGTCTCTCCGCTGCGCAGGTGATCGCCTTCGGCGATGCCGACAACGACGTGCCGCTTTTCGATTGGGCCGGTTTCTCCGTCGCGATGCCGCACTCCCGCCCCGAGGTGCAGCGCCGTGCGACCGTGGTGGCGCCCGCGGGCGAGGCCGAGTCGGCCTTCGCGCGCGGCGTTGAGGTGGCGCTGGCACGCTTCCACGAGAATCCGCGGCGGGGCTGATCCGCCACGGGCGTTCCGGCCGGGCACGTTTCATAACGGAAACGGCACGCGGGTGAGCGGGCGCACCGCCAGGGCGAGCAACGTGCGCTCGTCGTCGTCGCCGGCCACGCGGTTGAGGTGGATCGTGTGGCAGGTCCCGCAGCGATGGAGGACATGCCATTCGCCGCGCGGATCGACCGACACCGCGATCGGCTCCATGCCACCGCGGCAAAGCGAGGCGCGGTCGCCGGGCGTGTTGTCGAGGTGTACGCTCCAGAGGCAGTGCGGGCAGTGGTTGCGGTGGCGGGTGCCGGGCGCATCGAGCGAGAACTCGAGGCCGCAGTGGCGGCATTTCAGATAGGAGGGGCGTGCGGAGCGGCGCGCTTCTCGGAAAGGGTTGCCGGCGTGGTCGTCGTGCGGCTCGTCGTCGGGCCGGAACGGATGATGCGACATTGGGAAAACACAGTCGGAGGTGGTTTCCCCGGTGGTGGAACGCGCCCGCGGGCGCGGCAGGCAGGCGAAGACCCTCGCGTGCCGATCCGCGAACGTGCGGGAGCGGAACGAGGGGACGGGTCCGCGGCGACGACGGACGCCGGACAGGCTGACCGGGAGCGGCGAGCCGGCGTGTCGTTACGCCGCTTCGCCCACAAGGGCCCAACCGAAGGTCTGGAGAGTGCGCTGCTGTGTCTGCATCAAATGGCCGGTGCTCCGGCACCTTCGAGAACGGCGCTCTTCCGCCCGGCTTCAAGGGGTGGACGGTCGCAGATCCGCGTTCCGCGCTCTTGTCTCTCCTCGTCAGCCCCCGCCTTCAGTCCGCCGTATCCTGTGCGCCGGCGCAGGCGCCGCGGCTACTAACCGCCGCCCGCGCCGTCCTTGGTTTTGACCGGCCTCCCGCCAATCCCTTTGCTCGCGGAAACGTCCTTTCCCGCTACTTCTTCCGTCACCATGTCCGCGGCACCTACCATCATCTACACCAAGACCGACGAGGCTCCCGCCCTCGCCACCTACTCGCTTCTGCCGATCGTCCAGGCGTTCACCAAGCACGCCGGCATCGACGTCGCCACGCGCGACATCTCCCTCGCGGGCCGCATCCTCGCCGCGTTCGCCGACCTCCTGCCGCCGGCCCAGCGCGTGGCCGATCACCTCGCCGAGCTCGGCGCGCTCACGCTCAAGCCCGAGGCGAACATCATCAAGTTGCCCAACATCTCCGCCTCCGTCCCGCAGCTGAAGGAGGCCATCGCCGAGCTCCAGGCCCGCGGCTACGCGCTCCCCGATTATCCCGAGGCGCCGAAGACCGACGCCGAGAAGGACGCCAAGGCCCGCTACGACAAGGTCAAGGGTTCCGCCGTGAACCCCGTCCTGCGCGAGGGCAACTCCGACCGCCGTGCCCCCAAGGCCGTGAAGGATTACGCCCGCGCGCACCCGCACTCCATGGGCGCCTGGTCCTCCGCCTCGAAGACCTCCGTCGCCACGATGGGCGCCCATGACTTCTTCGCCAACGAGAAGTCCGTCTGCGTACCCGCCGCCACGACCGTGCGCATCGAGCATATCGACGCCGCCGGCAAGGTCACCGTGCTCAAGGACAAGCTCTCCCTGAAAGCCGGCGAGATCCTCGACGCCACGTTCATGAGCCGCCGGGCGCTCGTCGAGTTCCTCGGCCAGCAGGTCGCCCGCGCCCGCACCGAGGGCGTGCTCTTCTCGCTCCACCTCAAGGCCACGATGATGAAGGTCTCCGACCCGATTCTCTTCGGCCACGCCGTCCGCGTCTTCTTCGCCGGCCTCTTCGAGAAACACGCCGCCACGTTCGCCCAGCTCGGCGTCGATCCCAACAACGGCCTCGGCGATCTCCTCGCGAAGGTCGCCACGCTCCCCGCCGCCCAGCGCGCCGCCATCGAGGCCGATTACCAAGCCGCCCTCGCCGCCGGCCCCGCCGTCGCGATGGTCAACTCCGACCAGGGCATCACCAATCTCCACGTCCCCTCCGACGTCATCGTCGACGCCTCCATGCCCGCGATGATCCGCGCCGGCGGCAAGATGTACGACGCGAAGGGGAAGACCCAGGACACCCTCGCCGTCATCCCCGACAGCTCCTACGCCGGCGTGTACGCGGCCACCGTCGAGTTCTGCAAGAAGAACGGCGCGCTCGATCCGAAGACGATGGGCTCCGTGCCCAACGTCGGTCTCATGGCGCAGGCCGCCGAGGAATACGGCTCGCACAACAAGACCTTCGTCGCCCCCGCCGCCGGCACCATCCGCGTGGTCGATGCCGCGGGCGCCGTCCTCCTCTCCCACGCCGTGGAGCAGGGCGACGTCTGGCGTGCCTGCCAGACCAAGGACGCCGCCGTGCAGGACTGGGTGAAGCTCGCGGTCACCCGTGCCCGACTTTCCAACACGCCCGCCGTGTTCTGGCTCGACGCCGCCCGCGCCCATGACGCCCAGCTCATCGCGAAGGTCCAGACCTACCTCAAGCAGCACGACACTGCCGGCCTCGACCTGCGCATCCTCGCGCCCGCCGCCGCCTGCACGTTCAGCCTCGAGCGCATCGTGAAGGGCCTCGATACCATCAGCGTCACCGGCAACGTCCTGCGCGACTACCTTACCGACCTCTTCCCGATCCTCGAGGTTGGCACCAGCGCGAAGATGCTCTCGATCGTCCCGCTGATGAACGGCGGCGGCCTCTTCGAGACCGGCGCCGGCGGTTCGGCGCCGAAGCACGTCGAGCAGTTCCTGCAGGAGAACTACCTGCGTTGGGACAGCCTCGGCGAGTTCTTCGCCCTCGCCGCGTCGTTCGAGCATCTCGCCATCGTTTTCAAGCACGCGCCCGCCAAGGTCCTCGCCGACACGCTCGACGTCGCCAACGGCAAGTTCCTCGAGCACGACCGCTCGCCGGGCCGCAAACTCGGCACGATCGACAACCGCGGCTCGCACTTCTACCTCGCGCTCTACTGGGCGCAGGCGCTCGCCGTGCAGTCGGCCGACGCGAAGC
>JAEXPG010000056.1 GCA_023447015.1 Verrucomicrobiota bacterium | reverse complement strand
TACTTCATCGCCCACTGCTCGATGTTTCCCGGCGGAGCCGACTGGGTGCAGACCACCGAGGAGCTCTCCAACCCGTATTGGGGCAAAAGCATGCCGCACTGCGGCACACTCGTGAAATGAGCCCCCCGCCGGCCCCACCGGCACCGCCCGCCTACCGCGGCCGGCTCGCCCCCTCGCCCACCGGGTATCTGCACCTCGGGCACGCCCGCACCTTCTGGACCGCTCAGGAGCGCGCCCGGGCCCCCGGCGGCACGTTGCTCCTGCGCAACGAAGACCTCGACCGCGCGCGCTGCCGGCCGGAGTTCGCCGCCGCGATGATCGAGGATCTCCGCTGGTTCGGGTTCGCTTGGCAGGAGGGGCCCGATTGCGGCGGCCCGCACGCCCCCTACGACCAGAGCGCCCGCCTCGACCTCTACCGCGCCGCCTTCGACCGCCTTCGCGCCGCCGGCCTCGTCTATCCCTGCACCTGCTCGCGCCGCGACATCGCCGAGTCCGCCGCCGCGCCGCACGAGTCCGGGGTGGGCGGCGGCGACGAGCCGCTCTACTCCGGCCGTTGCCGGCCCGAACGTCTCGCCGAAGCCGAACGCACCCTCCGCGCCGCCTGGCCCCGCGCCGGCCGCAGCTGGCGTTTCCGCGTGCCCGACGGGCGGCTCCTCCGCTTCTCCGACACCGCGCTCGGCCCGCAGGAGGCCGTCGCCGGCGAGACCTTCGGCGACTTCGTCGTCTGGCGCCGTGAGGATCTCCCCAGTTACCAACTGGCCGTCGTGGTCGACGACGCCGCGATGGGCATCACCGAGGTCGTGCGCGGCGCCGACCTGCTGATCTCCACCTACCGGCAGATCCTGCTCTTCGAGGCGCTCGGTCTGGCCGCGCCGGCATTCCATCATTGCCCGCTCGTCCTCGACGCCGCCGGCCAGCGTCTGGCCAAACGCCACGACGCGCTCAGCCTGCGCGCCCTCCGCGCCGCCGGCCGCACGCCCGAGTCCCGCCGCGCCGAGTGGGCGTAGACGGCGCGAGCCAGCTCGCGCCGTCAGCCGCACGCCGAGCCGCTCTGCTGGAAAACCTCGCGCGGAAACTGAAAGGCCGCCACTCACACCGAGTCTCGTTCTGCTCGGCGGGCGGACCGCTCCTCACCTGGCGGTACCCGCAGGCGACGACCGGGATGGAATGAAGCTTCACGCATTCCGGGGTGCGCGACGAAATCCGGATGAACGAGGTCGGACCATCGGCCGGGAACCCGGCTGAATTGAGGCACAACGCCCCGGATACCCCCCGAGGAGAGGATCCCTGCTCCTATTTTCGAGCCGCCACCAGCGCAGCGCGGTAATCAGCAACCCCGTTCGCGATGGTCTGGGCCAGTTTCTGCCGCCATTCCGGCGTGCTGATCTTCCGGGCTTCGGTCTCGTTGGAGAGGTACCCGCCCTCGATCAACAAACCGGGGCAGTCGAGATCACGCAGCACGGCAAACCGGGCTCGCTTGAGGCCCCGGTCGAAGGACTGGAGCGAGCGGATCAGGGAGCGGTGCATCTTGAATCCCAGCACAGCGTTCCAGGGGTCGTCGGCATTGCCGCTGCACCGCTGGTTGTCGTCCGGGGTGCGCTTGTCGCTGCCGGTCGAGCGCTGATGCTGCGGGGTGAGGATGTACGTCTCGTTCCCCGCGATCGCCTTGTTGTCGATGGCGTTGAAATGAATGGAGATGAAGAGGTCGGCCTTCACCCGGTTCGCATGCACCGGGCGGAGCGGAAGCGGGATGAAGACATCCTTCCGCCGCGTCAGCACCACCTGGTAGCCGGCGGCCTTCAGCAGCTTCTCGAGCCGCAGCGCCACATCGAGCGCCATGGCCTTCTCCTTGATCTTGAGCTTCGCATTGACCGTGCCGTCGTCCTTCCCGCCGTGGCCCGGATCGATGACAATAGTGCGCAACTGGGGCACCAGTCCGGGGATGCTGCGCGGAGCCAAGATCGGCAGCAGGAAACGGTCGCGGTCGATCCGGCTGATGTAGATCGAACGGCGGTTCGGCACCGCCGGCTCGCCAAGAAAGACCCGCAACCCGTCGAGGTTGAAGTCGCGGCTGTCGGCCTCGAGCTCAAGCCGGGTGTCCTTGTCGGCCAGCACAACTTTCTTCTGCGGCACCGTCCAGGTCAGCGCCAGACCGGACGACGAAGTCAGCGACTCGATCGGGACGTAGTCGGTGTCGTAGAGCCGTTCGACCTGCGCCCTCGCGGGGCAGGCCGCGGCAACCGCCAACGCCACGAGACACCCACCGACCAGACGGCCGAACCGAGTGCGCATCATGGCGGCGAGGCGCTTCAGGCCGTATGCGGGGTCGCTGCGGCGGGTTTGGCCGCCGGAGCCACCGGCTCCTCGACGTTTAGACGGAGCTTGCGCTTGTTGGCGGGCAGCGGGGACACCATCACCATGATGTTGCGGCCGGCCAGTTTCGGCTCGGAATCGGGATGACCGACCGTCGCCAGCTCGGCGAGGGCCTTGTTGACGACCGCGAAGCCGATGTCGACATGGGCCATCTCACGACCGCGAAACTTCAGGCGCATCTTCACCTTGTTGCCTTCGTGCAGGAAGGACTCGGCGTGCGTGAGCTTCGTCATCAGATCGTGTGGGTCGATGCGGGCGGTGAGCTCGATCTCCTTGATCTTGGTCGCACCGCTCTTCGAGGACTTCGTCTTCTTGTTCTCCTCGTAGATGTACTTGCCGAAATCCAGGATGCGGCAGACCGGGGGATTGGCGTTGGGCGCCACCTCGACCAGGTCGAGGCCGATCTGCTGGGCCAGCTTGTAGGCCTGATCCGAAGACATCACGCCCAGCTGCTTGCCATCAGGATCGATGACACGAACCTGGGCGGCTTTGATGCGCAGGTTGCGCCGGATGTGGGCGTATGGGTCGTTGTTGCGACCCCGTTGTTGATAGCCCGGCCGCTGGGGGCCGCTGCTGCTGCTGCCACTGCTGCTGCCCGGATTGTTACCGGCGAAGGAAGGAGGTTTCTGCATCAACTAGTCGGATTTTGGTCTGCGAAGGGGGAAGGTGTCGGCGCTTGTTTGCCCGGTCGGCCAAACGGTTTCAACCCATTTCTGGACAGGCCGTTGGCCCGCAGGCTCGGGGAGGCGATCAGGCGGGCGGCCCCAGCTGCACCTGGGCCCGCGCCAACCGCTCGGCCATCAGGATGGCCGAGGCGAAGCTGCCGCCGTCCGCCTTTCCCTGCCCGGCGATCCCGTAGGCGGTGCCGTGGTCGGGGCTGGTCCGGATGTGCGGCAGGCCGAGGGTGATGTTCACGCTCCGGTCGAAATCCACCGCCTTCAACGGCGCCAGCCCTTGGTCATGGTACGCGGCCACCGTGGCGTCGAACTCCCCCTTGAGCGCCCGCACAAAGACCGTGTCCCCGGGCAACGGCTCGCTCACGCCGGGCACGCTGCGGCGCAGCTTCCGCAGCAACGCCTTCATCCACCGCTCCTCCTCGTCGCCGAGCAAGCCGTGCTCGCCGGCATGGGGATTGATCCCGCACACCGCGATCCGCGGCGTTTCGATCCCCTCTGCCCGGCACAGCCAATCGGCGCGCCGCACCGCGCGCTCGAGCCGCGCGGGGGTGAGTTCACGCGAAACGGTCTTGAGCGGCACATGCCAGGTCGCCAACGCCATGCGGAGCTTGCCGCCGGCAAACATCATCGTGGGCTCGCCCCCCCAGCGTTCGGCAAAGAACTCGGTCTGCCCCACGAAACCGGGCGAGACCTTCGCCAGCCACTCCTTGCTCACCGGACCGGTCACCACGGCATCGAAATCGCCGTCGACGCAGCCCTGCGCCGCCACCTCCATCGCCGCCAGCGCCACCCGCGCCCCCGCCACCGTCGGCTGGCCGGGCTTCGCACGGTACGCCTCGTCCCCCACCGCCACCAGCAGCGCGTTGCAGCGGCCCGCCAGCCGGGCGAGCCACGACTCCGGCCCGAGCAGGGCGACGTGCCCGATGCTGCTGGCGTGGGCCCGCGCCCAACGCTCGATGATCTCGGGGCCGACTCCGGCCGGGTCTCCACAAGTGATCGCGAGGCGGGGTTTCGAACGGTGGTTTCGGGTGCGGACGGCCATGCGGCGATCTGAACCGGCCCGCCCGACCTTTTCAACCGCACGTTTCCATCACCCGACCGCGCGGATTCCGATTCCCAAACCCCGTCGCGTCTCTCAACAATGGATGGATGTTCGCGGAGTTCTCCCAGTCCTACCTGCAGGCAACGTTGATGGTCTCGCTCCTCTCGGTGTGGGTGCTGGTCGGCCTGTTCCACTACCTCAACCGCTACACCCGGCGCGAATACTTCACCATCTGGACCGCCGCGTGGCTCACCTACGCGCTCTGGCTCACGCTCAGCCTCACCTGGCCCTCGCAGGACCCGTCCAGCCTCGCCTCGATGATCAAGCAGTCCTGCGTCGCGGTGTCCGCCGCGTGCCTGCTCTGGGGCACGCTGCGCTTCCTCGACATCGCCGTGCAGCAGAAACTGTTCGGGCTCTTCATCCTCTTCCTCGTCGTCTGGACCTTCGCGATCCCCAGCCTCGCCTCCAACGCCCTCCAGATCCAGCTGCCGGTGTTCATCCTCCTCGGCGCCGGCAGCGCCTTCGCCGGCGCCTGCTTCTACCGCCTCCGGCGCAAGCTCCCCTACGTCGGCGCGGGCATGCTCGCGTTCGGCTTCCTCCTCTGGGGGCTCTACCTCGCCTTCTTCCCGCTGGCCCAGCAGTATCCGGACCTCCACGCCGCCGCCCATCTCGTCGCCGCCGTCCTCCAGCTGTTCATCGCCGTCAGCATGATCGTCCTCGTGCTCGAGGAGGTCCGCTACAAACAGGAGAAGATCCTTGCCGAGATCGCCGCCGTCCGGTCGGAGAAGGACCAGCTCCAGGCCCGCGTCCTCACCTCGGAGGAGAAGCTGCGCGAGGTCTACGACCAGGCCCGCCTGACCGAGGGCGCCCAGAAGGCCTACGACGAGCTGCGGCGCACCCAGCAGACCGTCGTCCAGCAGGAACGCCTGCGCGCCCTCGGCGAGATGGCCAGCGGCATGGCCCACGACATCAACAACGCCCTCAGCCCGATCTCCGCCTACACCGACCTGCTCCGCCTCACGATCCCCAACCTCTCCGACGAGGCCCGCCAGCACTTCGACCACGTGCGGGCCGCCACCCAGGACGTGGCCAACATCGTCGCCCGCATGCGCGAGTTCTACCGGCCGCGTTCGGCCTCCGAGACCCGCCAGCCGGTCGAGATCGGCGCCCTGCTCGAAAGCGTTGCCAACCTCACCCGGCCGCGCTGGCGCGACGAGGCCCAGCGCGTCGGCGTAGCCATCGACCTCGTCGTGCACCCGGCCACCGGCCTGCCCGTGCTCCATGGCGACCCCAGCGAGCTGCGCGAGGCCCTCACCAACCTCGTCTTCAACGCCGTCGACGCCCTGCCCCGCGGCGGCCGCATCACCCTGCGCGCCAGCTGCGCCCCGGCCGTCGCCGCCGAGCGCCGTCTCCTCATCGAGGTCCGCGACGACGGCATCGGCATGGATGAGAACACCCGCCGCCGCTGCCTCGAGCCGTTCTTCACCACCAAGGCCCAACGCGGCACCGGCCTCGGCCTCTCGATGGTCTACGGGATGATGCGCCGCTACGAGGGCGACATCGAGATCGACAGCGCCCCGGGCGCCGGCACGGCTGTCCGGCTGGTCTTCCCGCTCCGGACGCCCAAGGCGGAACCCGCCGCCCCCACGCCCCCGCCGGTCGTGCGCGACAACGGCCGGCCCCTGCGCCTGCTCTGCATCGACGACGAAGCCAGCCTGCGCCTGCTCTTCACCCGCTGCCTGCCGCCGTTCGGCCACCGCGTCGACGTCGCCAACACCGGGCGCGAGGGAGTCGACGCCTTCGCCGCCGCGATCGCCCGCCACGAGCCCTACGCTCTGGTTGTCACCGATCTCGGCATGCCGGGCATGGACGGCCACGAGGTCGCACGGCACATCAAGCAGCGCGCACCACTCACCCCCGTGGTGATGCTCACCGGCTGGGGCGCGCAGCTGAACGACGGCACCGGCGCCCCCACCCCCGCCGACGCCGTCCTCGGCAAGCCGCCCAACCTCCAGGAGCTGGTCGCCACGATCCGTCGGCTCGCCGGCTAGGTCGCGGCCGCCCACCGCGCCAGGCGGCGGTACCATTCGGATACAGCCGCGGGCGCCCCCGCCCGCCACGGTCAGTCCGCCGCGGTCTCGTCCACCGGCCCCTCGCGCCGGGCGCGGGCGAAACCACGTTTGCCACTCACGAAGAACTCGAGGAACCGGCGCGCCTCGGCCGAGCGGAACGTCCCGCCCGCCAGCGTCTGCCCCGCGACCTCGCGGATGTTGCCCGGCGTGAAATAGACGACGCGGAACGCCTCCTTCAGCTCGCGGATCGCCTCACGCGCCACCCCGCGCCGCTTGAGCCCGACCAGGTTGAACCCGATCACCTCGTTGCGCTCGGCCGCCATCGCGTACGGCGGCACATCCTGCGCGCAACGGGACATCCCGCTGATGATCGCGCCCTCGCCGACGCGCACGAACTGATGGAACGCCGCCGCGCCGCCGAGGAAGCAGTTGTCGCCGATGTGCACGTGGCCGGCGAGCAGCACGGCGTTGGCGATCACCACGTTGTTCCCGACCACGCAGTCGTGCGCGACATGGCTGGCCGCCATCAGGAAACAGTTCTCGCCGACGACCGTGTCCGCCCCGGCCTTGGTCGAGCGGTTCACCGTCACATGCTCGCGGATCGTCGTGCCGGATCCGATGCGCACGCCCGAGACGGTCTTCGGGTCGAAGCGCAGGTCCTGCGGGTCGCCGCCGACCACCGCGAAGGGATGCACCGTCACGCGGTCGCCGAGCACGGTGCCGCGGCGGATGATCGCGTGGGCATGGAGGACGCAGTCGAGGCCGATCACGGCACCTTCCTCGACGATCGCTGTGGGATGGATTTGGCTCATGGGGGCGCGAAATGGCGTTGGCTCGGGCGCACGCGGACGGAGACAGGCGCGGCGGCTCAGCGTTTGAACAGGTCGAGCTGCGGGTCCTTCAGCAGGTCGTAGTTCTTGAGCAGCCGGAGCACCTGGAGCGTGTCGGACTTCCGGTAGCTCTTGTTGATCTCGACCTTGTCGATCAGGTCGATGAGCAGCGAACGGAACGACAGGATCGCGTCCACGCCCTTCTCCTGCAGCAGCCGCACGCTCTCCGTCTTGAACGGGTCCGCCGAGGGCAGCCCGGGCAGGACGAGGATCTTCAGCAGATCCTTCGGCGCGCCGGCATCGCCCTCGTCAGGAAAGTAGCGTTCGACCTCCTTCAGTACCTCCTCCTGCACGAAACGGAAGATCTCGGGATTGCTCTTGAGCGTGTTGGGGGTGAACCGGTCGGTGTGCCACGCCTTCACGGCGACCACCGCGCGGTGCACCTTCGGCAGCTCCGTGCCGAAGAGGAAGAAGTCCGGCTTGCCCAGGCCCTTCTGCCAGCCGGGGTTCACGACCAGCAGGTCGATCTCCTCGTCGTCGGTCTTCTTGCGCGCAGTGACCTGGTACTTGCGCACCTGACGGACGAAAAATCCGTTCTGCTCGAAGTATTCCCGGACAATCTCCTCGTCGATGGCTGACATGCGTGGGGCGGAGTGTGGGGGCTGGTCCACCCGGCGGCAAGGAGCCGTTCAGGACCCGCCCGGTTTGCCGTTCAGGCCGCGCCCACCTCGCGCCAGACCACCTCGACCGCCTCCGCCGGGACGTCGTCCTTGGTCTGGGCGTCGCCGATTCCCGCCAGCACCACGAAACGCAGTCTGCCCGCGCGAACCTTCTTGTCGCGCTGCATGGCCGTCATGAGCGCGCCCAGCTCCAGCGCCGGCTCCAGCCGCACCGGCAACCGGTGCGCCGCGACCACCTGCTCGATGCGCTCCGCCTCGCCGGCCGCGAGCAGCCCGAGCCGCTCCGAAAGCCGCGCCGCCGCCGCCAGCCCGAGAC
>JAEXPG010000533.1 GCA_023447015.1 Verrucomicrobiota bacterium | reverse complement strand
CCTCGTACGTGGGGGACAATCCGACCGGTTCGAGCTTCGCGCTCAAGGCGTGGGACTTCTCCACCAGTGGCAAGCTGTGTGATCTGCCCGCCGGCCAGCTGGGCTTGGCGATCGGTGGCGAGGCGCGCCGGGAAGATTTCGAGAACAACCAGACGGCCGACAACGAATCGGGCAACATCATCGGCGGCGCCGAGGGCTCCTCGGTGGCCGGTGATCGCAGCGTCTATGCCTTCTACGCCGAGCTGGGGATTCCGATCGTGAAGGGGCTGGAGGCTCAGTTGGCCGGGCGGTTCGAGCACTATTCCGACTTCGGCTCGACGACGAAGCCGAAGCTCGCGCTCTCCTACAAGCCGCTGAAGTGGCTGCGTTTCCGCACCTCCTTCGGCCAGTCGTTCCTCGCGCCGAACCTGTCGTATCTCTACACCGAGCAGCTCACGACGTTCTCCTCATCCCCCTTGGAGGATCCGAAGCGGCCGAACGACGGGCTGAAGCAGATCGAGACCCATTCGGGCGGCAACCCGGACCTGCAGCCGGAGGAGACCGACACGCTCTATGCCGGCATCCAGATCGAGCCGACCGGTCGCCTCAAGGGGCTCGCGGTCTCGGTCGACTGGTTCCAGTTCAAGCAGAAGAACCTGATCGCGCAGCTCGGCGAGGATTTCATCCTCGCCCACGAGGACAGCCTCCCGGGCAAGGTGGTGCGCAACGCCCCGGTCGCCGGCGAGTCGGTGGGGTCGATCCGGTACATCAACGACGTCTACGCCAACTACGACGGCCTCACCTATCGGGGATTCGACTTCGAGATCCGTTACGATCTGGAGACCAAGAATGCCGGCACCTTCCGGTTTGATGCCGCCGCCACCTTCATGACGCAGTACGCGTACAAAGGCAGCGATGGGATCGATCAGCTGTCCGGCGAGTACAACCAGCCGAAGTGGCGCAGCACCTATTCGATCGAGTGGCGCCGCGGCAACTGGGGCGCCGCGGTGTTCTTCGAACACATCGGCACGTTCCGCAACTACGATGAGGAGGGGTTCATCGGGAACCAGTTCCTGGTCAACCCGCACATCTCCTACTCGGGGTTCCGCAACACCAAGATCACCTTGGGTGCTCGCAACGTGTTCGATCGGGATCCGCCGTTCGACCGCCATTCCTCGACGGGGTGGAACGACAACATCCACAATCCCGAGAAGGCCTTCGTCTACCTCCGCGTCGAGCGCGAGTGGTGAGCGAACCAGCCGCAACGATCTGACTGACGCCGCCCGGATCCCGGGCGGCGTTTTTGTTTCCCGATGAAAGCGCAGTCGGGACCGGAGGAAGGCGATGACGAGACCGATGGGGCGAGGACCCGGAGACCTGCGCCGAGAATGGCCTTCTGCCGGCAGGTGGGCAGCGAACCGGAGTCTCGCGGGCTTCGGTCTCCCGCCGTCCGGAGTCCTTGGTTTCCTTCGCCCCTTTCTGGCGGCTGCGGAGACTAGTTTCGTGCGCCCGAGCGGGAGCACAAAACAAAGGCCCGGTCGTGAGGCCGGGCCTTCGTGCTGGCTGGAGGAGGTTCGCCTGAAGGGGGGGGGCGCTCAGAACAGCGCGCCGGCGGCGACGCCCACGGCGCTGATCGGGCCCTGGTCGCTCATGCCGTCGAGCGCACGGTCGGCCTTGCGGACCACGCCCTGCACATCCTTGTAGAGCTGTTCGTCGGTGAGGAGTTTGCCGAGCGTGCCCTGGCCGCTGTTGAGCTTGTTCGAGAGGTCGCGGAAGTTCGCGACGGTGAGTTTCAGGTTCTCGGCGGTGGCGTCGTCGTAGATGAGCGTGCCGATCGCGCCCTTGCCGGATTTCACCTGGTCGATGATGCCGCGGGTGTCGGCGACAAAGGTCTTGGCCTCGCCGGCGGCGCCGCGGATCTCGGCGATGGCGGCGACGAGTTCGTCGTGGGCGGTGGAGTCGTTGACGAGCTTGCCGATGGTGCCCTTGCCGGAGCGGATCTCCGTGGTGATGGCGTTGAGGTTGTCGATCGTGCGGGTGAGGTTCTCGCTATTGTCGGTCACGAGCTTGTCGAGCTTCTGGAAGAGTCCGCCCTGGCCGTTGCCGGCGACATTGCTGATGCCGGAGACGGCGCCCTTGATGTCGCCGGTGAGGCTGCCGAGGTCGGCGAGGATGGTGTTGATGTCGGCGCTCTCCATGGTGCGGACCTGGCCGCCGGGGGCGACGGTGCCGGCCTCCTTGGTGCCGAAGTCGAGCGAGATGTAGCCGCCGCCGAGCAGGCCGGCCATGGCGATGGAGGCGGTGGCGTCCTTGGCGATGCGGGCGTCGCTGTTGACGAGGAGCACGGCCTCGGCGTGGCCGTCGGCCAGCCGGGTGGTCTGGACGGAGCCGATCTTCACACCGGCCTGGCGGACGTCGTCACCGGGCTTGAGCTCCTTGAGCGTGGCGAAGCGGGCGACGACGGTGTAGCCCTCCTTGTGGGAGAACGAGCCGCCGTTGAGGGCATCGTAGGTGATCCAGAGCAGCGCGACGCCGATGAGGAAGAAGAGGCCGACGCGGGCCGACATTTGGGCGTTGTTCATGAGGAAACCTCCAGGTGCTTGAAGCGCGGATTTTGCAGGTCGATTTTTGGATTCAGAAAGTCCTGTACGGCCGGGTCGGGCAGCTGGCGCAGCTCGGCGGGCGTGGTGACGGAGACGAGCTTGCCCTTCATCAGGATCGCGACGCGGTCGGCGATGGTGAGGGCGAGGTCGCGATCGTGGGTGACGACGACGGTCGTGACCGAGATGTACTGGCGGAGCGTCGCGATAAGTTCGGAGATCGTGGCGCCCATGACCGGGTCGAGCTCGGAGGTGGGCTCGTCGAAGAGGATGAGCTGGGGCTCCATCACGAGGGCGCGGGCGATGGCCACGCGTTTCTTCATGCCGCCGGAGAGTTCGGAGGGGAACTTGTGCACGGCCGCCTCGAGCGAGAGCACCTTGAGCGCCCGCATCACCCGGTCGCGGATCTCGGACTTGGGGCAGAGCCGGTGCTCGAGCGGATAGAGCGCGAGATTGTCGTAGACGGTGAGGGAGTTGAAGAGCGCGCCAGCCTGGAAGACGAGGGCGAGGGCGTAGCGGTCGCGGGTGTCGGGGTCGGCGGGGTCGTGGCCGTCGACCCGCACGGTGCCGGCGGTGGGGAGGTCGAGGCCGGCGATCTGGCGCAGCAGCACGCTCTTGCCGGAGCCGCTGGGGCCCATGATGGCGAAGACCTCGCCCGGTTTGACCGTGAGGTTGATGTCGACGAGGACGCGCTGGAGGCCGTAGGTCTTCGCCAGTCCCTTGATCTCGACGGCGACGGGTTGGCGGTCGGAGCTGCGGGCGACGTGATGGGTGGTGGTTTTCATCGGGGCGGCGGCTCAGGCGAGGACCTTGGTGATGAAGTAGTCGAGCACCAGGATGAGGATGAGCGAGAGCACGACCGAGCGGGTGACGGCGGCGCCGATCTCGCGTGGTCCGCCGCGGG
>JAEXPG010000472.1 GCA_023447015.1 Verrucomicrobiota bacterium | reverse complement strand
TGTGGTGCGGCGTGGGGTGGGGGCCACGACGAAGCCCGGGGTTGCGCGGCGGAGCCGGGCGGTGGCGGCGCGGCCCCCGGTTGCAGTCCTGCAGCAGCCCGTGGCCGTGCCAGCCCCGAAGCCGGCGGAGGCGCCGGTGAAGGTCTGGGAGCAGTTGCGCAGCGACGATGCGCAGACCTTCGCCGCGCGTTTGCGCGCGGCGGGAGTGCCGGATCGCACGGCGCGCCTACTGGTGGCGGATGTCCTGCGCGCGCAGTATCTCGCCCGGCAGCGGGCACTGATCGGCACCGCGGAACCGGCGGAATTTTGGAAGAGTGCGGCAGCGGCGGCGGATCGGGAAAAACAGGCGGTCCTGCGTGCGCTTTCTCGCGAGCAACAGGACCTCCTCGCGAAGCTCTACGGACCGGACGAGGACTCGGCGGGCGCGGAGCGGGAGCGACGGAGACGGCTCTACGGCCCGTTGCCCGACGAGAAACTTGGGCGGATCGACCGCATCCATGGCGACTACGGCGATATCGCCGACGATGTTCGGGCCAGCGCGGGCGGGGTGTTGCTCGCCTCCGATCGCGAGACGCTCGCCCTGCTCGAACAGGAGCGGCGCAAGGACATCGCGGCGATTCTCACACCGGCGGAACTCGAACTCTACGATCTGCAGACTTCGGCGACGGCGCGCAGTCTGCGCGCACGCTTGGCCGCCTTTGCGCCGAGCGAGGCGGAGTTCCGGGCGCTCTTCGCGTTGCAGCGCGAGCACGAGGAACGGTTCGGTGGCGCGAGCGGAATTTCGGACGAGGCCGGTTTGCGTGAGCGAGCCGCCGCCGAGATCGAACTGGATTCGCGGATCAAGGCCGCGCTGGGCGAGGCGCGCTACGCGGATTATCGGCGGATCCATGATCCCGGGTTTCGCGTGGCGACGCGGATTGCCGAGCGCTTTGGTCTGCCGGCGCGCCGCGCGACTGACGCCTACGCGCTCGCGCTCTCGACCCAGACAAAGCTCCAGTCCTTGCGGGACGACAACTCGCTGGAGGTAGAGGCCAAGCGGCAGGCATTGGCGAAGCTCGCGCGGGAAACCGGTGCGCGTTTCGGCGAGCTGTTGGGCGTGGAGGGCGCCGAACTCTACAAACAGACCTCCTGCGGAGCTTGGTTGCGTTCCTTGGAACGGGTGGCCAACGAGCCGGTGGCGGTGAGCGGTAACGCCGGTGCCGCGGTGACGGTTCCCGTGAAGTCGGAGCCGGTGGGCGAATCTGAAGCCCGGAAGAGGGCGCCGGAACCGCTGGCTCCGGGGACCGTTGCGCCGCCAAGCGAGCCGGCCGCGGGGCCGCAAGGGTGATTTGCGCACCGCGCCCCACCGCGGCCCGGAAGCGACGCTCGCCGGAGGTATGGGCGGGGCTTGGCGGCTTGGGCGACGGACCGGAGGTTGTGCGCCGCGAACGGAACCCCCTCATTCTGAGGGGCTGATTCATCAGGCGGGGTGCTGAAACTCGTCCGTTTCCGGGGCTCGTTTGACAGCTACCGACCCCGCCCTAACGTCGGCGCCACTCACATGTCCTACACCGACAATCGCGACCAGTGGACCAGCGGCCAAGGCCTCTGGAGTCATGTGCCGGCCGAGCAGTGGAACGATTGGGCGTGGCAGCTCAAGAACCGGGTCAGCACCCTCGCCGAGTTGGAGCGTCTGATGGATCTCACGCCCGACGAGCGTGCGGGGTGCGAGAATGCCGCCCACAAGCTGGCGCTCGCGATCACCCCGTACTTCTTCAACCTGATCGATCGCACCGATCCGGACTGCCCGGTGCGCAAGCAGCTCATTCCGCGTTCCGGCGAGTCGATCGTGGCGGCGGAGGAGCTGATCGATCCGGTGGGCGAGGAGCACACGATGCCGGTTCCCGGTCTGGTCCACCGTTATCCGGACCGCGTCCTCTTCCTGATCACCGATCGCTGCGCCTCGTACTGCCGGTACTGCACCCGCAGCCGGCTGGTCAGCAATGCGCAGGACTACAACTTCCATCCGGAGTACGAGCGCGGGCTGCGCTACATCGAGGAACACCCGGAGGTGCGCGACGTTCTCCTCAGCGGCGGGGACCCGCTGCTGCTCTCCGATCGCAAGCTCGACCACATCCTCGGGCGCCTGCGGGCGATCAAGCATGTGGAGTTCATCCGCATCGGTTCGCGTATCCCGGTTTTCCTGCCACAGCGCGTGACCCCGGAGCTCTGCGAGGTGCTCAAGAAACACGGGCCGGTCTGGATGAGCATCCACGTCAACCATCCGAAGGAGTGCACCGACGATCTGCGGCTGGCCTGCGAGCGCCTGAGCTTTGCCGGCGTGCCGCTCGGCAACCAGTCCGTGCTGCTGCGCGGGGTGAACGACGATGCCGAGGTGATGAAGGCGCTGGTCCACCGGCTGCTCCGTATGCGCGTCCGGCCGTATTATCTCTATCAGTGCGATCTGATCACCGGCAGCGCCCATTTCCGCGTCGATGTGCGCAAGGGCATCGAGATCATCCGCGCGCTCCGCGGCCACACGACCGGCTACGCCGTGCCGCAGTACGTGATCGACGCCCCCAATGGCGGAGGCAAGGTGCCGATCAACCCCGAGTACCTGGAGCAGATCACCGACGAGGAGGTGGTTTTCCGCAACTATGAGGGCGACCGGTATACCTATCCGTTGCGCAGTCGGCCGGTTTTGGACCCGGTGGAGAAGCATCAACCGGCCGTCGAAAGACGCTGTGGCTGCAGGATTTGAGCGATTTTTCTGCTCCGGCGATTTGCGTCGCGGAACTTTTTTTCAACTTTCCGCTCAAGTCTTTTTAGACCCGCCCGATAACACGGGCTGTAGTTCTCGCAGTTTGTTTGTGTTTAGGGTTTGCACGGGCCGCCAGCGCCCCTAGGGCGCGGCGGCCTCCGTGTTTTCCGGCCCTGGCAACTGCGGTTTTCGGGCTGATTCCCGGTGCTTGCATGCCTGCGGGGCGGGGCTCTGAATCCCGGGCATGATTTCCTTCAGCGAGGCCAAGGCCGCCGCCCGGCGCAAGAAGCAGCAGCCCGAGCGGGTCCTGTACTTGCACCTCGCGATCCGCGACGTGGAACCGCGGATCTGGCGGCGCATGGTCGTGCGCGAGTCGATGTGGCTGTCCCGCCTGCACGACGCGATTCAGGTCTCCTTCGGCTGGTTCGACTACCAGATCCACCGTTTCACGGTGAACGACGTCGCCTACGGGAATCCCGTGCGGCGGGAGAACGAGACGGTGATCGAGGACGACCGGGACTTCTCCATCGTGGATCTCGAGATCGCGCCGAAGGAGTCGTTTCTGTACGAGTATTTCTTCGGCGACGGGTGGCAGGTGGATGTGCGCGTGGAGAAGGCCGAACCTGCGCAGAAAGGCGTCAAATACCCCCATCTCACGGATGGGCGCCACAACAGCCCGCCCGAGGATTGCGGCGGCCCCGCCGGGTACAAGGAAGTGCTCTATTCGCTCAAGCATCCCGACGAGCCGTTGTCGAAGGAGTGGCTCGACTGGCTCGGCGAGGGGTATGACCCGCAGGCCTTCGATCTCGCGGCGCTCAACAAGGCGCTGGCGAAGATGCCGAAATGAGCGGTTTCGGCGCGATGCAACTTCGCCCACCTGCGGTGGTCGGATGGCGCTGCAGTCCCTGAACTCTCCCCATGCCCCCTCGTCGCTCTGCGGCCCGGCCGCGCTCCCGTTCCATCCGCCTGTTCTTCTGGTTCAACCTGCTCCTGTTGCTTGCGATGGGCGGGTGGTACGTCGCCCAGCCGTCTTCACGGCAGGCGGAGGTCCGGACGCTGGTCGAGAACTACCTCGCGCACAACAAACGGGTCGAGCTCCTCGATATCGCGTGCGACATCTGGACGCTCTACTACAGCGACCAGTTTGTCGCCGTCCGGCCACCCGACGCTGGTGGGAATGCCGCGCTGTTCGCCGGCGGGGCGAGGTCGACCGACGGCGCGCGCACGGTCCGGGTGCTGACGAACTCGGGCTATGTGGTCGGCTACAGCGAGACACTGCGGGATCCGCTCTGGGCGGCCTACCGGATGTGGGACTTGCCCAGCATCCCGGAGCCGCCTCCGCGACCGGAGAAATTCACCGAGGATGGGCGCACGGTGGCACGGGTCCGCTCCGAGGAATACTCCGGCAGCGGCTATGATCGGGGGCACCTCGCTCCGAACTTCGCGATCGCGACGCGTTTCGGTCCGGGCGGGCAGGAGGAGACTTTCCGGATGTCGAACATCATCCCGCAGAAACACTCGCTCAACGCCGGTCTCTGGAAGGAGCTCGAGATGCGGGCGGCGACGAGCTATCCGGCGCGTTTCCAGGAGGTGTGGGTGATGGCCGGGCCGGTCTTCGGCCCAAAGCCGGCGCGATTGCGCGGTGGTGTGGCGGTGCCGGAGGCGTGCTGGATGGTGATGCTCGACGAACACGAGGGCCGGGTGCGCACCCAGGCGTTCTTGTTCCCGCAGGAGGCTTCGGCCGATGCGCCGCTGGAACGCTATCTCACCAGCATCGATCACATCGAGGAGCTCACGGGCCTCGACCTCTTTCCTGATTTGCCCGATGCCGCCGAGGCCGTTCTCGAGGCCGGGACAGCGGCGCGGGTCTGGTAGTGACCGGGAATCCTACGGCGCGGGTGTTTCGGCGGGCAGCTCGCCGGCGCGAACGCTGACCATCCGACTGGGGGCGAGATGGCGGCGAAGCGCGGCGTTCACCTGGTCGAGCGTGAGGGCGTTGATGCGGGCGGAGCGGGCGTCGATGTCCGCGAGGGTTTCGCCGCGCTCGAGGGTGCTGAGCAGAGCGTCGGCCATGCCGCCGGTGGTGGAGAGGCCAAGCTTGAACGTCCCGATGTAGTTGGCCTTCTGCACCGAAAGCTCCTCGGCGGTGAGGCCCTTCTCGTACCACCGGGTAAGCTCACGTCGGGTCGACTTCTCGCCCTGGTCCAGCAACGAGGCGGCGAAGGTGCCGTGGATGAACCATGCTCCGTCGGTGAACGTGTCGCCGGCGAGGCGCGCTCCGATTCCGTAGGTGAGCCCTTCCGCATCGCGGATTGTCGACATGAGGCGGGAGCTGAAGGTCGGCCCGCCCAACGCGTGGGTGGCGATCTTGAGCGCGAGCGCATCGGGGTCGCGCGCCTGAAGCTGGGTGGCCTGGCCGAGGAGGAAGGTGATGCTGGGTTTCTCGGGCATCGGGATGCGGATGCTCTCGCCGTGCTCGCGCGCGGCGGGCAGGTGCGCCGTCGCCGGGTAGGCGGCACCGCCGGACCAGTCGGCGAACGACTTGGCCACCGCGTCCGCGAGCGTCGCGGGATCGAGGTCGCCGACCGCCACGAGTCGCAGCGACCGCGGCCCGAAATTGGCCCGGTGGAAGGCGAGCAGCTGCTCGCGCGTGACTTTCGGCAGGTCGGCGAGCACGCGGGCGGGCTCGTTCTGCCGCTGGGGATGCCCCTCGGGCCAGAGCGCGCGGCTGAGCGCGACCGACGCGCGTTTGGCGGGCGTGTCGGCCTCGAACTCGAGGTCGGCGGCAAGGCGCGCCTTCTCCTTCGCGATCTCGCCTTCGGTGAAGGCCGGCGAACGGAGTTGCTCGGCGAGCAAAGCGATCACCGCCGGGGCATCGGCGCGGAGGCAACGGGCGGAGAACGTGAGACGCAGGCGGTCGGAGCCGAAGGCGATCGTGGCGCCCATGGCGTCGAGGGTCTCGGCGAGGGCAAACTTGGTGTGCGCCGTGGTGCCCTTGTCGAGGAGCGCGGCGGCGAGGTCGGCCACCGCGGTGTTCTCGGCGGGATTGAACCAGGATCCAGCGGCGAGGCTGCCGTGGATCGTGACGACGTCCTTCACCCCGGTCGGGAGCGCGACGATATCCACGCCGGCGATCTCCCGATGGAAGGCCCGCACGGAGATCGGGCTCTCGGCCAGGCCGCCGGGTGCGTCGGCGGCGCGATCGGTGGCGGGTGCGCGGCGGTGCTGGACTCGTTGCGCGGACACCGCGGCGGTGCTGCCGCCGGTGGATTCCCCGCCGGCGAGCTGGGGCACGAACCATCCGGTGGTGCTGCGGCGCAGATCGAACGTTTCGCGTGCGACACGCCGAACGTCGTCGCCGGTGACGGTGTTGATCCGCTCGAGGAACGTCGCGTAGTCGGTCCAGTCGCCGAGCGCCACGGCGTCGGTGAGTGCGGAAGCGATGCCCAAGGGGCCGTCGCGGTTGTACGCGGTCTGGGCGGCGATCTGGCGGCGCGCGCGGGCGAGCTCGTCGCCGGTGATCCCGTCGGTGGCGACGTTTTGCAGCGCTGCGAGCAGGGCGGCCTCGGCGCGCTCGTGGGCGGTCCCCGGCACGAGCACGGCGTAGATGGTGAACAGTGCCGGGTCGTGCTGGACGTTGTTGAGGATGGCGACCTGGCTGGCCAGGCCGGTGTCGACGAGTGCGCGATAGAGGCGGCCGGTCATGCCGTCGCCGAGGGCGCTGCCCAGCACCGCGAGCGCGGCGGAATCGGTATGCAGACCGGCGGGGCGTTTGAAGGCGACCCCGACGAGTCCGATGCGGCCGGGACGTTCGACAACGAGGCGGCGCGCTCCCTGTTGCTCGGGCTCCTCGGTGTAGAGTTCGGGGATCGCCTGCGGGGATCGCGGGATCGGCGCGAAATGGCGCCGCACCAGCTCAAGCGCCGCCGGTTCGGCGAAGTCGCCGGAGATGATCAGGGTGCAGTTGTTCGGCCAGTAGAAGGTCTCGTGGAACCCGCGGAGCTTGCCGATCGGAACGCCCTCGATGTCGGAGCGCCAGCCGATCACCGGATGATGGTAGGGGTGGGCGACGAACGCGGCGGACCAGATTCCCTTGTCGAGAACGGAGAACGGGTCGTTCTCGCCGTTCTCGAATTCGTTGCGGACGACGGTCATCTCGGGCGCGCGATCCTCCTCCCGCAGTCGGAGGTGGCGCATGTGGTCGGCGAGGATGTCGCAGACCAGCGGGAGCTGGTCGCTGGGCGAGTTGACGTAGTAGGCGGTGCGATCCTGGCCCGTGGTCGCGTTGTTGTCGGCGCCGACACGGTCGAGAAGCTGGTCGAGGCTGGTGCCGTGGTCGCGGTTGAAGCGCTCGGTGCCCTTGAAGAACAGGTGCTCAAGCAGATGCGTCGCCCCCGTTGTCCCGGTGACCTCGTTGCGCGACCCGACGCGATAGGTCGTCATCACCGTGACGCCCGGTGCGGCCGGGTCGCGGTGGAGGAGGACCTGCAGGCCGTTCGCCTCGACGCGGAACTCGCGCACGCCGGCGATCTCGCGCACGAAGGAGATGTCCCCGCCGGGATTCTGGCGGGGCTCGGCGGCGGTCTTGGCGGGGGCGGAACAGCAAAAAGCCGCCGCGACGAGGGCGGCGGCGAGCAGCACGGGCGAGGAGCGCTTCATGGGCCGAGACTCGGCCGGCGGGGCCGCGGACGCAAAGCCGGAAACGCGCCGGTTCCGGCGCTGCCGGCTTCTACTTGTAGCCCTCAAGCAGTTCGACGATCAGGCCGAGCTTGTCGCGGGAGTCCAGGTACGTGAACTGGCCGGTCGCCGGGTTGCCGCCCTGGTGCATCACCGGGATGCCCCGGGCCGCGAGCGCGGCCGTCTTGCCGGCGGTGTCGGTGACGGTGAACGCGATGTGGTGCACGCCCTCGCCCTTCTCGTCGAGGACGGCCTGCCAGCTGGAGGCGCCTCCGAGCGGCTGGATCAGTTCGATGACGGTGTTCTCCATCTGGAAGAACGCGAGTTTGCACTGCGCGTCGGACGGCTGGCCCAGGTAGGTCTGGCCGGCCTTGAGACCGGGTTCGGTGAGGATCGTCGGCGGCACGGGCAGCGCGAGGAACTCGGCCCAGTGGCGGGCGGCGCGGTCGATGTCGCGGACAACGACCGCGATCTGGCAGACGCGACGGGTACCGAGGACAGGGGAGGTCGGGGTATTCATCGGCGGGGATCTTGAGGGAAGCGTAGGGGCTGGCGACTGTTTCCTTGGGCCGGCGGTGGTCGACGAAGACGTGAGCCGGACAGATGGATACGGTCGTGGCCCGGCGGCGCGCGGCCGGTGGATCGGGGCGCGGAGGAGGGCGGCGGTGAGCGCCGGGGCGGCCGTTCGTGGCGCTGCGGACCGGAGCGCAGACGACGCCGGCGGCGTGGGGGCGGAGCGGTGTTTTCAGAGGGGAAATGGCCGCGGAGCCAAGAAGTGATATTTTTCAAAAAACCGTGTTGACGGAGGAAGATCAGGACTACTTACTCCGCACCTCTTCACCGCGGGCGTAGCTCAGTTGGTAGAGCACCACCTTGCCAAGGTG
>JAEXPG010000609.1 GCA_023447015.1 Verrucomicrobiota bacterium | reverse complement strand
GTTCACCACCGCCGACGGCGTCAACCACGACCACTGGGACTCGCCGCAGATCGGCTTCCTCTCGCGCTTCTGCGCGAACTTGCTCCGCGAGATCGACGATCGCGGCACCGACGCCCGCGCCCAGGCCGCGGCCGATGTCTTCCAGTTCCTCGCCGGCTGCATCGAGTGGAACTACCACTACGGCAACTTCAGCGGGATCGACGCCACCGCCGGTGCCCGTGCCGCCGTTCCGGGCGACCTCGGATCCAACGTCATCGAGCCCCAGGCGTGGCTCTATCGTCATACCGGCATCGAGCGCTTCTGGACGCACATCCGCGGATTCACCTCCCTGCCGCAATCGACCGACTACGGCCACCGGCCCTTCGACGTGTTCTACTCTCCTTGGGATGGCGACTACTACGTCCGCTACTACCAATACCTCGTCGAGAACCCGCGCGCCGACACAACGCCCCCCGCCGCCGTCGCCGACCTCTCCGCCTGGCGATCCGGCAACACGGTGACGCTCCACTGGACCGCACCCGCTGGCACGGACCTCGCCCGCTATCATGTCGTCTACGCCAGCTCTCCGATCTCCGCGACACCCACCCTCGCGACCGCAGCCACCAACTGGTGGGCCGCCAAGGCGGTCGGCACGCGCTTGATTCCGGAGCCCGCCACGGCGCAGCAGCTGGCGTTCGCCGTCGCCGGCTCCGATCCCGTGTACGTGGCGATCTACACCTTCGATTCGAACGACAACATGAGTTCGATTTCCAACGTCGCACTCGCTGCGCCCGGTGAGCCGGACACGCAGCCGCCGTCCGCCCCGGGCTCCATCGCGGCGATCCCTGCCGGACCGGCCGCGATCGCCGTCGCCTGGGCCGAGGCGACCGACAACAGCGGCGTCGCCGGCTACCGCGTCTACCGCGACACCACGCTCCTCGCCACCACCACGACCACCGGCTTCACCGACACCGGCCTGGTTGCCGGCACCGAGTACAACTACCACGTCGTCGCCGTCGACTCCGCCGGCAACGAGTCCGCCCTCTCCGCCACCGCCACCGCAGTCGCGCACGACGAGGCCTTCACCACCTATGCCGCGTGGCGCACGGGCAACTTCTCCGGGGCAGACCTGACCGACAACGCCATCTCCGGCCCGCTCGCCGATCCCGATGGCGCCGGCCTGACCAACCTCGAGCGCTTCGCCTTCGGCCTGCCCGCCCGTGGCCGCGTGGCCTCGCCGGTCGTCCTCACCATCACCGGCACGGCCGGCAACCAGCGCCTCGCACTCACCTTCCCGCGCAAAGGCTACGCCCCCGGGCTCACCTACGCGGTCGAGGCCAGCACCGATCTGCGCGCCTGGACCGCGGTCGCCACCGCGAGCCCCGGCTACCCGAAGAGCCGGCAGATCCCCGATCTCGTTCCCACCTCCGACGCCCCCCGCCGCGTCCTCCGCCTCCGCATCACCGCCACCCCATAGCGGAACGCGTCGCGTTCCGTCCATCCTTGGTCCTCCGCCATCCGTCCTCCGCATGAAAACGCGTCTTCTCCCCGTCTCCACGCTTCTCGCCCTCCTCGCCGGCCCGCTCGCCGCCCAGCCCAGCGGGTCGGTCACCGTCTCGACCACCGCCGAGCTCACGAGCGCGGTCTCTGCACTCAACTATTCCAACGGGCCGCGCACCGTGCTTCTGCGCGACGGCACGTACACCCTTGACGGCAGCTACTCGATCTACCTCGTCCAGCCCGGTGTCACCTTCCGCGGCCTCTCCGGCAACCGCAACGCCGTGGTCCTGCAG
This sequence comes from Verrucomicrobiota bacterium, assembly GCA_023447015.1. Taxonomy (GTDB): domain Bacteria; phylum Verrucomicrobiota; class Verrucomicrobiia; order Opitutales; family Opitutaceae; genus CAJCBL01. The sequence goes on along the minus strand of JAEXPG010000609.1, from coordinate 5,665 downwards.
GGCGACGCCGTCTTCCTGTCCGACGGCTCCCGCTCCGGCGGCTCCGTGGGCAACGTGATCGGCGTCGCGGCGGACAACTTCACCCTCGAGAACATTTCCGTCGGCAACTGCGGCAACCACGCCGTCCAGCTCCAGCTCGACATCGACAACTGCGTCTTCCGCAATGTCCGCTTCTTCAATACTGGCGAGCAGATGCTCAAGGTGCCCAGCGGCGGCTCCGCCGACCACTCCGACAACGGCCTCGTCGAGGATTGCCTCTTCGAGTACCCCGCCGGCATCGGCCCCCAGTGGTACATCGGCGGCGTCGACGCCCACCGCGCCCGCAACTGGACCGTGCGCCGTTGCACCTTCCGCAATATCCGCAGCCCTTCCGGTGACGTCGCCGAACACGCGATCCACTTCTGGGACTCGTGCGTCGACATCACCGTCGAGCAGAACCTCATCATCGACTGCGACCGCGGCATCGGCTTCGGCCTCAACACCAGCCCCACCACCGGCGGTGTGATCCGCAACAACATGATCTACCACCGCGCCGTCGCCGGCTTGGCCGATGTCCCGATCGGACTCGAGAGCGCGACCAACGTCCAGGTCTACAACAACTCGATCTTCCTCCAGAGCGGCTACCCCAACGCCATCGAGTACCGCTTCGCGGCGACCACCGCGCAGATCTACAACAACCTCACCAACGCCCTCATCCGCCAGCGCGACGGCGCCACCGCCACCCTCGGCAACAACGTCACCAACGCCCAAGCCGCGTGGTTCGTCGCACCCGCCGGCGGCAACCTCCGCCTCGCCTCGCGCCTCGCCTCCGTGGTCGACCAAGGTCGCGCCATCGCCGGCCTCGTCGCCGATTTCGACGGCGCAGCCCGTCCGCAGGGCGCCGGCATCGACATCGGCGCCGACGAGTTCACCGAAGCCCCGCCCGCCACCTACTCCACCTGGCGCGCGGTGAACTTCACCGGTTCCGATCTCTCCAACGCCGCCATCTCCGGCCCCAACGCGGATCCCGACGGCGGTGGTTTCACCAACTTCGCCCGCTACGCCTTCGCCCTCCGCGCCCGCGGCCCGTTCGTGAATCCGATCACCACCGGCACCGCCACCTCCGCCGGCTCAAGCTACCTCACGCTCACCTTCCCCCGCCGCACCACCGCGACCGATCTCAGCTACATCCTCGAGTCCAGTACCGACCTCACCACCTGGACCGCCGTCCCCGGCCAAACCTACGCCACCGGCTCCGGCCCCATCACCGCGCAGGATACCGTGGCGATGGGCAGCGCCCCCCGCCGCTTCCTCCGCCTGCGCGTCACTGGAACGCCGTAACACGAGGCCAGAAGCGCCGCCGCAACGCGGCGTTCGGAGGGCAAACCGTGAGCTCGCGCGCTTGCGGCAGGGTCGGTGTTCGTTGCCGGCCCCGAGCAACTCCGGATGCGGGCGGCGCCACGCCCGGCATCCAAGGCGGGACCTCGCATCAACCAACCCGCGGCTTACGACCGCCCCGCCGTGAAAAACCGGTCAGGCGTCGGTGAAGCGCTCGTAATCTTCCGGCGCTGCCTGCCTGCAGGCGGGTCTGCAATTGCGGCCCTTCGTCCCGCTACCCCTGATCGAGGCGGCACGGCCTGTCGCCCGCCGCACGTCCACCACCTTCCGTCGCATCCCCGCTCACACCTTCGCACTCGACGACCTCCCGAAGCCCTTCCTCCGCCCAGCCACGTACCGCAGTACGACGTCAGCCACGTCGCCCACGCCAAAGGGCAGGTTCCGCAACTGCCTCCCACGCCCCCCGCAAAGCCACCGTATTCCCACATGAAGTCTCGTTCTCTGCTCATTGGTCTGCTTCTCCCCCCTTTGCTCGCCACCGTGCTGTTCGCCCAGACCATCCGAGTGGCCTGCGTCGGCGACAGCATCACCGCCGGCGGCTACCCCGAGATCCTCGACAGCCTGCTGCCGGCCAACTACGACGTCCGCAACTTCGGCGTGAGCGGCGCCACCGCGCTGGGCGCGGGCCACGGCAATCTGCCCTACCGACTCCAGCCGGGATTCGCCGCCGCCATCGACTTTGCCCCCAACATCGTGGTCATCAAACTGGGCACGAACGACTCGAAAGCCGAGAACTGGGCCAATCGCCAGTACTTCGCCACCGACCTCGCCGACCTCGTGGCCGACTTCTCCGGACTCTCCTCGCACCCGCAGGTCTTCCTCTGTACCCCGGTCGCCGCGATGGGCACCTCCCACGACATCGCTCCACGTGTGATCGAGACCGAGATCGTGCCCCAGGTGCAGCAGTTGGCCGGCAGCCTGGCGGGCGTCCGCGGGATCGACTGCTTCACCCCATTCCTTGGGCACGCCGACTACTACGACGATGGAATCCATCCCAACGAGGCCGGGCGTCAGCTCCTCGCCGCCACCATCCATGCCGCGCTCACCACACCGGCCGACACAACTCCGCCCGGCACCCCCGCAGCCCCCTCCGCCACAGCCACCTCGACAACAGCCGTCCAGCTCACCTGGACAGCCGCGAGCGGCGCTCCTTCCGGTTATTTCGTCTATCGCGACGGCCTGCTGGTTGCGACCGTCCGGGCTGCGTCGTTCGCAGAATCCGGACTCGTGCCGGGCACTTTCAGCTACACCGTGCGGGCGTTCGACGCCGCCCTCAATCTCAGCGCTGCCAGCCCGGCGACCAGCATCAACACACTGGGGCTGGCTGATACAACCCCTCCCTCGGCTCCGACCGGCCTCGCCGGCAGCGCCACCTCCAGCACCGCAATCCGGCTGACCTGGACCGCCTCGACCGACCCTTCGTCCGGCTCAGCGCCAGCCAGCGGTGTCGCCGGCTATACCATATACCGCAACGGAACACGGATCGGCACGAGTGAAACAACGTCATACTGGGACACCGGTCTATCGGCTTCGATGCCGTATGCCTACCGCATCGCGGCATACGACGCGGCGGGCAATGTCAGCCCGCAGTGCACGGCCGTGAACGTGACGACGCTGGCCACTGCCCGACCGGTGATCAGCGCGGTCTCGGGCACCGTTGCCGACAACCAGACCATCACCATCACCGGGGCCAACTTCGGAGCCAAGAGCCCGGCGGCGCCGATCCTCTGGGCCGACTTCAGCTCCGGCATCAATCCCTCAAGCCTGGGACAGCGAACCGCCTGGAGCGATATCCAGAATTTGGTCAGGACGGCCAGTCTCCCTCCGGGAGCAGGGACCAGCAATGGCGCTGTCGGCACCTGGGACACCTCGACTGGCGATCCGCATTACGTCCCCTCGTTCTCCTTCGGGATCACCAAGACCTATTGGACCCAAGTATATGTCTATGCGAAGCGCTACTTCGACTTTGACGCCACCACCAATCAGAAGTTCTTCCGGATCAACCCGAATCCGGTCATCAACCGGAACGACTATGTGGCAGTCTATCATAAGGGCTGGTGGACTGCGTTTCTGAACGAAGGTGACGACGACAATCCTGACCGACTCTGCGAGACCGCCGCCGGCATGAATTGCTACACCCGGAACCAATGGATGAGCGAGGAGTTCATCTGGCAGTATGCAGGCGGCAGCGGCCTGAACGCCAATGGCAGCCCGGGAGCCGGCTCCGGCATCATCGATTACACCCGCGATGGCGTCGTCTTCAAACACATGGAGAACATCAACAATGGCGCGAACACCCAAAGCGACCTGCGGATGTTGGACAATTTCACCCCGAACAACATTCCCACGGACACTCCGCCGAACGGCTCCCATGTCTACATGACCGACATGTATGCCGATGACACCTATTCTCGGGTGATGCTCGGAAATGCGCCGACCATGGCGGCATCGACCCATCGGGAGATCCTCATCCCCTCCGCCTGGAGCGCCACGTCGATCTCGGCCGTGGTCAACCAGGGGACGTTTGCGGCCGGAAGCACGGCATATCTCTACGTTTTCGATTCCTCCAATACCCCCAATACCTCCGGTTATCCGGTCACGATCGCGGCGGGATCGGATGACATCACCGCTCCCACGGTTCCGACCGGCCTCACCGGCGCCGCCACCTCCGCCACCGCGATCCGCCTAAGTTGGACCGCATCCACCGACAATGTCGGCGTCGCCGGCTACCGCGTCCACCGCAACGGCACACAGGTCGGCACCTCGACGACCACCACCTGCACCGACACCGGCCTGTCCACCGGAACCACCTACAGCTACACCGTCACCGCAGTCGACGCAGCCGGCAACGTCTCGCCCGCCTCTGCCGCCGTCTCAGTTGTCGCCCACGACGAGACCTATACCACCTTCGCGACCTGGGTCGCCGGCAACTTCACCGCCGCCGAGCAGGCGAACACCGCGATCTCCGGCCCCAACGCCGATCCCGACGGCTGCGGTCTCACCAACCTCGCCCGCTACGCCTTCGGTCTCCCCGCCCGCGGCCTCGTCGCCTCGCCTGTCGCACTCGCGATCTCCGGCACCGGCACCAACCAGCGCCTCACCCTCACCTTCCCGCGCAAGGGCTACGCACCCGGACTCCAGTACACCGTACAGTCCAGCACCGACCTCGTCACCTGGACCGATCTCCAGACCGTTCCGCCCGGCTACCCCAAGACCTTCACCTTCTCCGACTCCACCGTGATCGGCTCCAGTCCGCGTCGATTCCTCCGCCTCCGCGTCGCGGCCCCGTAGCGGAACGCTTCGCGTTCCATCCTCCGTCCAGCCGCGGACCGCAGCGAAGCATCCGTCGCGTTCCAGTAGTTACGTGGCAGAGAACGCGGTGAGGTAGTCCACAAGCCGACCCGCTTTCCCACCTTCGCACCTGCCACCTTACACTCTCCGTTCTCCATCCATCATGAGACTCCGCCGTCCGCTCCTCGCCGGCGCTGCACTGGTCTCCGCGCGCGCCGATGGCCGCCTCACCGGGGCCCGGCCGCAGACAATGCCATCTCGGAGTGTTTGGTCGCTGTAGCGACGACCTGATCGGGCCGGGTTGAACACCAAGCTTGCCCAGCAGACGGTCGCGGCGGCCGCGACCACTCTGGTGAGTCGCCCGCTTTCGCCGATCTCGGTCTCGCCTTGGCTCCGTCGCCGATGATTCTCGCGCCGGCGGCAAATGAGGCGACCGGCGCGCGGCGCCGACGCAAGGGCGCCCTCCAGCAAACCGCACTCCGGCTCGCTCTGCCGTTGAGAACAGTCGGGAGGTTGGGGCAGTGCCCGGTTCTCCACGACGCAAGACGTCTTCGGTCGACCCAGGAGGCGCGCTCTGGCCTGACCAGAGGTGCGCCTCCTTCGTTCCCGGCCACAGCTGCCGGTCACCAGAAATTACCGTTGGTCGCTCCGATCGACCGCTGCACCAAACCGTGTGGCCGCAGAACACTTGTTTGTATTCACCACCTCGGACATTCGTTTTTGATCCCTCGATGCGGCCAAACCCCTTCACTTGGATTGCCCCCTTCGAATCGGTTTCCGTCGCCTACCGCATTCGTTCCCGCCGCCCTACACACTACCCGCTTCAGTCGTCCGTCCGCCAACTTCGGCCTTCCGCACCCGAACGCCGCTTGGAACCTTTCGTTCTCCTCGTCGACACCCGCTTCGCCTGCCTCGCGGCCACGCTTCATGCGCAGCTCGCGATGGAGGCGAGTTCGTCGGCTGCAACCTCCCCACCCCCACCTTCGCACCTTCCACC
>JAEXPG010000281.1 GCA_023447015.1 Verrucomicrobiota bacterium | reverse complement strand
CCTGGCAGCTGACGGCGGTGTTGGAACATGAGCAGAACAATTGAGATCGGAGTGAAGGCGCTCGTCGTGCGCCGGCTGTTCGAATTCGTGAAGCCGCTGGTCGCGGCGAAGTCCGGCCCGCTCGCCGTCGAGCCGCGGTTGGAGCAGATCGATGCCGATCTTCACGAGATGTGGCGCAGCGACCTGCAGGAACACCAGGCGCAGGACCTGCGCTGCCTCTCGCGGGTGCTCGGACCGAAGTTCAAAAAGACCCGTGTGCTGCGGATCTCGGCCAAGGGGCTGGAACCGTGTCTGCGGGCGTGCGCGGCCGTGCGCCTGCGGCTGCGGTCGACCGAACTGGCGCCGATCGACGATCTGGAACTCGAGACCGGCGAGCTGGAGACGAAGCTCACCTCGGAGCGGATGGTGGGTGCCTATCAGACCTACGTGGTTCTGGCGGCGCTGCAGGAGATCCTCATCCGGCATCTGGATCCGAGCGCGGAGGAGTGAGGGACGCGTGATGAGCTGCGCAGTGGAAGGCCCGCAGCGGGTAGGGACGTTTCTCCGAAACGTCCGCTTTCGGGAAACGGGTGCGCCAGCTCTTCGCGCTGGCCGCGGCGGTTTCGGAGAAACCGCCCTACCTTTGACGACGCCATGGAACGTCTGACCTGCGACTACTGCGGATTGCCGTTCCGCGCGCCGTACAAGCCGGCGGCGGGGGCCAAGGCGTTCTGCTGCTCGGGCTGCGCGCTGGCGAGCCGGCTCGGGATCGAGGGTGAGAAGTTCCCGATCTCGCCGCAGTTGGTCTTCGATCTGGTGCTCGGCTTCGGGGTCTTCAACCAGTTCCTGCTCGTGCTGCTCGCCGCGGCATTGCGCCGTGACGGCAGGGTCGAGCCGGCCCTGCTCTGCGTGACGATCGCCGCCGCGCTCGGAGCTACGCTTTATCTGGCCGCCCTCGCGTGGCAGTGGCGCAGCCGTTGGCTGCGCGCGAGCGACGCCTTCCTGTATGCGTTGCTTTCCGCGCCGGTGCTCGGCGGGGCGGCGATCGGCCTGTGGCTGCACCGCGGCGACGCCGCGCTGGTCTCCGCCGTGGGCAATCTGCTGCTCGTGTGCTGGCAGGGTCGCGGCTTCCTGCGGCGCCTCTGGGCACGGCGCACGAAGCAGGGCTGAACTGCTTGGTTCGCTTTGGTTTGTCCGCGGGCACGACGGCCAAAGCCGGTCTCCCGTTGTGCTGCGACGGATGACACGCTGCCGCTTCACAACAGTGCCGGAGCGTTTCCCTGAGAATATCAACTAATGGTTTACAATTCCGGGACAGCGTTGCGCGGAGGTCCGGCGGCAGGTGTGGCTTGCGCGCGAAGGGGCGCTTGGGAATGCGCCCGGGCGGTCCAGTCGCTGGCGGTGCGTGAGGTGCGTAGCGGTTAATGTCACTGCCACGGAGTCGGCCGAGCGGCGCGGGCTTGCGCCCGCGGAGCATCGTTGCCTTCTGGCGGTCTGCCGCCCGCGGGGCGGCGCTACCCACCACATGAGCTCGCAGCCAACAACGCCGGGAGCCGCCGTCTGCAAACACTGCGGCACCGCCTTCGTGCCGACGGACGGCCACGGGGAGTTCTGCAGCCCGGGCTGCGCGGCGGTGCATGCGCAGATCGTGCGCGACGGGCTGGAGCGTTTCTACGAGCTCAAGGACCGCGCCGTGGCCCCGGCCGGCAGCGCGGTCTTCCAACCGCGCGACTACGGCTGGCTCGCGGACGCGGTGGCGGCGCAGGAGGCGGAAGCCGGGCGCGGGGAGCGGAGGAGCGCCGAGCTCGTCCTCGACGTGCAGGGGATCTCGTGCGTGGGCTGTGTGTGGCTGATCGAACGGCTGTTCCGCCGGCGGGACGGGGCGTTGCGCATCGAGATCAACGCCACGCAGGGGCGTCTGTTCTGGCGCTGGGAGCCGGGCCGGTTCGACGCCGTGGGCTTTGCGCGGGAGCTCCAGCTGTTCGGCTATCTGGTCGGGCCGGCCGGCGAAAAGCCCGGAACGGCGGCGGCGCAGGGCCTGCGGCTGCGGCTCGGGCTGGCGGCGGCGTTCGCGATGAACACGATGATCTTCGCCCTGCCGTCGTATCTCGGACTGGAGCGTTCCTCCGAGTTCTGGCCGGTGTTCGAGGCGCTGCAGGCGGCGTTCGCCACGGCGGGGCTGCTCACCGGGGGTGGCTATTTCGCGAAGCGCGCCGTGGCGGCGCTGCGGCACGGCCTCGTCAACCTCGACGTGCCGATCACGCTCGGGCTGCTGATCGGCTACGCGGGGTCGCTGTACGGCTGGCTCGGCGGACACGCCGGGCTGGTGTACTTCGACTTCGTCGCGGTGTTCAGTTTCCTGATGCTCGTGGGCCGCTGGACGCAGGAGGTGGCCATCGAGCGCAACCGGCTGCAGCTGCTCTCGCTCACCCGCGAGCCGGCGGAGGTGGTGGTCGAGGAAAGTGGCAGGGGACAGGTGACAAGTGGCAAGTGGGAGAATGGAGAACCCGGAGCCCGGGCTCCGGAGACCGGAGAGACCACCGATCACTCGGATGGGCACGGATTCCGGAACTCTGCATCCGTGGACATCCGTGAGATCCGTGGTCGGAACCGACCGACCGAACAGGCGCCGGACGGCGCCGGATCACGGGCGCCGGTCTCGGCTCGGCGAACTCCGGTTTCTTCGCTGAAACGCGGGAGGGTCTTTCGTCTGCGCGCCGGGCAGGTCGTGCCGGTGGCGGCGCGGCTGCTCGACGGCGCGGCGACCGTCACCACCGAGTGGATCAACGGCGAGCCGGAACCGCGCGAGGTCGTGCCCGGGCAGACGATCCCGGCCGGGGCGACCAGCGTGAGCCTGCACGAGCTGCGGCTCGCTGCGCTGGAGGACTGGGGCGAGTCCGGGCTGGCGAAACTGCTCGAGACGAGCGGGGCGCAGGGCTTCCGGCACGAGCTGGCCGAGCGGATCGTTCGGCACTATCTGGCGGTGATCCTCGTCGTCGCCGCTGTGGGCGGGGCGGGCTGGTGGTGGGTGGGCGGCGACTTGCTGCGGGCGCTGCACGTGACCATCGCGGTGCTGGTCGCCTCGTGCCCCTGCGGAATCGGCGTGGCGTTTCCGCTCGTCGAGGAGCTGGCGGTGGCGGCGATGCGGCGGCACGGCGTGTTCGTGCGCGAGCTGTCGCTTTTCCCGCGGTTGCGCCGGGTCCGGAAGGCGATTTTCGACAAGACCGGCACGCTCACCCTCGAGACGCCGGTGCTGGACAACCCCGAGGTGTTGGCGGCGCTTGCGCCGGCGGAACGGCGGCGGCTCGGGCAGCTCGTGCAGGACAACCCGCATCCGACGGCGCGCGCGGTGCAGGAGGCGCTGGCGTGGGGACACGGCGACTGCGCTCTGCCTACAGAAGAGTCTCCGGGAGTGCGGAATGCGGAATGCGGATTGTCGGAGAAGGGAATCGCCGAGGCCGGGAAACTGCATTTTGGACCGATTCCCCTGGAAGAGGTGGTCGGGCAGGGGGTGCGACTGCATGCGGCGGATGGAGTGTGGGCGCTCGGGCGAGAGGGGCTCGGCATTCCGCATACCGAAATCCGCACTCCGCAATCCGGCGACGCCTGTTTCGCCCGCGACGGCCGGGTGCTGGCGCGGCTGCATTTCACGGAGTCGGCGCGCAGCGATGCGCGGGCGGAGATCGCAGCGCTGCAGCGCGAGGGGCGCGAGGTGTTCATCCTCAGCGGCGATCGCCCGGAGAAGGTGGCGGCGCTGGCGGCCGCGCTCGGCGTGCCGGCGGCCAACGCGCTCGGCGGGCTCACGCCGGAGCAGAAACGCGACTGGGTGCTCGCCCACGACGCCTGCGACACGCTCATGCTCGGCGACGGCGCCAACGACAGCCTCGCCTTCGACGCCGCCTTTGCGCGCGGCACGCCGGTGATCCATCGCGGCATGCTCGAGCGGAAGTGCGACTTCTACTACCTCGGCCGCGGGTTGCGGGGGGTGCGGCGGCTCTTCGGTGTCGCCGAGCTTCGGAGGTGCGCCATCCGCCGGGTCTTCGTCTTCGCGGTGTGCTACAACGTCGGCACCGTGACGCTCGCCCTCGCGGGTCTGGTGAACCCGCTCGTCGCCGCCGTGGCGATGCCCACCAGCGCGCTGATCAGCCTCGCCCTCGCCACCACCGGCATGCGCCGGGCTTGGCGGGCGGAGTAGGGGACGGCATCCCAGTCGCGTGGCTTGGCGCCGGGTGGCCCCACCTGCGGTCGGAAGCGAAGCACCGCGGTGCTGACGTATCCGGCACGGGCGTCGGTGGGCCACCGGAGACTGCGCCGGCGGTCCCGTCACTTTCGGCCTACGACGGGAGCTCGGAGATCTGAAAACGGTCCCCTGGACAGCGGCGCGATTTGCGGGATGCCGGCGGCCCCGGCCGTCCTTGCCGGGGACTACTGCAACCGGACTCCTGTACTAATATCATGGCGTCTCCACGTTTCACGCTGGCCGGTATCGACAGTTCTTGCTGCGCTGCGCTCCGGTCCGCCCGCGGCTGGATGGCCCGGGCAGATTGCAACCCCGAATCACAATGACACCACTGTGTTCCGCCCGGATCCTTCGCCTCTTCATGTTTGGTTTCGTCGCGCTGCTTTCGCGCGCGTCGGCGTGGGCGACGCCGCCCACGATCACGCAGCAGCCCGGCCACTGCGTCGCGGTCAGCGGGCAGAGCGCCACCTTCACGGTGGCGGCGACGGGCTCGGGATCGCTCGCGTATCAGTGGAACCACCTTGGCACGCCGATCCCGGGGGCGACGACCAGCACCTTGGCGCTGACCAACGTCACGATGGCGGACGCCGGTTTCTACGATGTGATCGTCACCGTGGGCGGGGAGGGGACGCGTTCCGGGCCGGGGATGCTTGAGGTCCGCCCCGCCAGATACCCGGATGGGATGGTGGTGGACACGACGTTCGCGCCGCGCATCGAACAGTCCGGCCATGTCACCGCGAGCGCGGTTGCGCCGGACGGCGGCTTCTTCGTGTGTGGGCGGATTTCCTCGGTGAACGATCTGCCGCGCAACCGGATCGCCCGGTTCAATGCGGCCGGTGTGCTCGATCCGGCCTTCGTGCCGGTGGAGATCGACAACGATGTCACCGCGCTGGTGGCGCAGCCGGACGGGAAGGTCGTGATCGGCGGCTATTTCAACCGAGTGGGCGGGGTTTGGCGCGGTGGCCTCGCCCGTCTGAATGCCGATGGGACGCTCGATTCGAGCTTCGCCACCGGGTTGAGCGGCTCCGCCTATGCCCTGGCACTGGGCGCGGACGGCAAGATCGTTGCGGGCGGTTGGCTCTACCCGAGTAATGGGCAGCGGAATTGTGTCCGCCTGAATGCGGACGGCTCGGTTGACGCGACCTTCGAGACCGGTGCGGCCTTCGACGCGTCGGTGATGGCGGTGGCGGTGCAGCCGGACGGAAAGGTTGTGGTGGGTGGGTATTTCACGAACCTCGGCGGAACCGCGCGCAATCGGATCGCACGTCTGAATGCGAATGGCACTCTCGACGCGAGCTTCGGACTCGGGACGGGGTTCGATGGAACCGTCCAGGCGCTGCGGCTGCAGCCGGACGGGCGGCTGCTGGCCGGCGGTTCGTTTGGCACCTACAACGGCACCTCGTGCGGGCGGCTCGCGCGGCTGAACAGTGATGGCACGCTGGATGGGACTTTCGCGGTTGGGACCGGCTTTGGTGGTTGGCCGGTCTATTCGCTCGGCCTCCAGGCGGACGGTCGGGTCGTCGTGGGCGGCCAGCTCGATTCCTACCAGGGCACGGCATGCCGCAATGTCGTTCGGTTGCACCCGAACGGCTCCTACGACGCCACCTTCAGCACGGGCACCGGATTCAACGGGACGGTCCAATCCGTCGCGGTCCGGGCCGACGGAACGGTTGTGGCAGGTGGTTCGTTCGAGACGGCCAACGGGTTGGCGCGGACCGGGCTCGTCTTGCTCGGGAGCGATGGGGCGGTTGTGCCGGAGTTCGCTCCGGCGGTGCGCCAGAATGCGACGGTGTTCGCGGCCCTGCCGACGCGGGACGGGAAGTGGATCATCGGCGGGTCGTTCACCCATGTCGACGGGGTTGCCCGCGGTCGTCTCGCCCGGCTCAATGCCGACGGTTCGCTCGACAGCTCGTACAACACCGGCACCGGTTTCCGGTCGTATTGGGGGACCGGGGTCTATGCGCTGGCCGCCCAGGGCGACGGCAAGCTGGTGGTTGGGGGCAACTTCTACGGTTTTGGCCCCGACAATTGCACCCACTTGGTTCGGCTCAACCCCGACGGCTCGCTCGACGCCTCGTTCCGTGGGTCGAACCTGCTGAACGGATCCGTCAACGATCTCGGGGTCCAGGCCGACGGCATGATCGTGATCGGCGGTGATTTCACCTCCCTCGGCGGAGCGAGCCGGAACCATCTCGCGCGCCTCAATACCGACGGATCCCTCGACCCCACCTTCAACGTGGGCACGGGATTCTCGGCCGGTAGCAACTGGTGTTCCGTCCTGCGGCTCGCGCTCACACCGGACCGGCAGACAGTCGTGACGGGCGAGTTCACGACGTACAACGGCGTGGCGCGCAACCGTGTTGCGCGGATCAACGGAGATGGCTCGCTCGATGCCGCTTTCGACGCCGGCACGGGGCCGGACCAGGCGGTGATCGGTCTCTCTGTCACGAGCGAGGGCAAGAGCTACCTCGGCGGTGATTTCTCGACGGTGAACGGCCTCTCGCGTCCCCGGGTCGCACGGCTCGACGCGGCGGGCGTTGTGGACACGGGCTTCGCCGTCGGTACCGGATTCTCGAGCACCGTCTTCGGCTTTCTGCCGCAGACGGACGGCAAGGTCCTGGTCGGCGGCTGGTTCGGTTCCTATGGCGGAGCCGCAGTTCGCGGGCTGGCGCGGCTTGATTCCCAAGGCGGCCTCGACACCACTTTCAACCCGAACGTGCCCCAGATGACGAACCTGCCGCTGGGGTCCCTGCTCCGGTTTGACGATGGCGGCTCGCTCCTCGTCGGTGGCGGGCGCCCTGCGTATGTCTACATGACCGGTGCGCCGGCGCTACAGCGCTACCGGCCGGTGTTCGCGGCGGCCATCGTCACCGCGCCGACGACCCAGACCGCGAACCCCGGCGAAGCGGTCACTTTCACGGTCGGCGCCACCGGAACGGACCTGACCTACCAGTGGTTCAAGGATGGCGTGGCGATCGCCGGCGCGACCGGCCCGACGCTCACGCTCACCAATGTCCAGCTTGCCGATGTGGCGAACTACACGGTGACCGTGGCAAACACCATCGGTGCGGTGACCAGCTCGCCGGTGACGATCATTGGTCCGCATGCGGCGCCGACGATCACCCAACAGCCGGAGGTGCGCACGGTGCGCAGCGGTGACACGACCACCTTCTCGGTCGGTGCGACGGGCGTCGGCCCGTTGACCTATCGCTGGAGCCACGCCGGCATCACGATTCCGGGAGCGACCGGACCGACGTTGACCGTCGCGAATGTCACCGTTGCCAACCGCGGGCGCTACGACGTGCAGGTGGCGGCGGGGCTGAGCGTCGCGCAGGCGCAGCCGGGGTGGCTGGTTTTCCAGACGTCGCCTGGGTTGTTGTGGGTTTCGGGAAACCAGGTTTCAAACACGCAGTATCTCTCTGAAATGGTGGCGATGGCCGACGGCGCTGAGCAGGTGGCCGCGGCTGGCGACGGCACCTTCCTGCTGAAGCCCGACGGCACCCTGTGGGCGACGGGGTCGAACATGTACGGCGGCTTGGGCGACGGCACGACGGCCGATCGGCATCAACTGGTGCAGGTGGCGAGTGGAGTCGTGGCGGTGGCGCCCGGCCAGTTCCACACCTTGTACATCACGACCGACGGCACGTTGTGGGGCGTCGGGCTGGCCGACTCGGGCCAACTCGGCCCGGTGGCGACGCCCCGGTTGAGCCCGGTCGTGCTCGATCACGGTGTCGTGGCGGCGGCGGCCGGTCTCTACCATAGCCTTTGGATCCGGAGCGACGGCACGCTGTGGGCGCTCGGGCGGAATACCGAGGGGCAACTCGGCGCCGGGACGGCGACGAGCGTGACGGTTCCGTTCCAGGTGCGGAGCGGGGTCGCGACCGTCGCCGCGGGCGGCACCTCGACCTACTTCGTGGGCACCGATGGCACGCTGTGGGCGATGGGGTCGAACAATTCCGGTCAGCTCGGCGACGGCTCGACCACCAATCGGAGCGCTCCGGTGCCGATCGTCTCCGGTGTGCGCTCCGTGGTCGCCGGCAACCAGCATGCGGCGTTTGTGAAGAACGACGGCACGTTGTGGACGACGGGCGGCAACTACTATGGCCAGCTTGGTGACGGCTCGACGACCAACCGCAGTTCGCCCGTCCAGGTGGCCACCGGGGTGACGAGCGTTGCGGTCGGCTCCGCGACAACCCTTTTTCTGAAGGCCGACCGCACGCTCTGGTTGACGGGCGCGCCCTGCGATGGAGTGACGAGCGCTGCCGACGCGCCGCATCTTCCGGTCGAGCTCAGGAAGGACGTGCTCGGGATGGCGGTTGGCGCGAGCCATTTCCTGTTCCGCAAAGTCGACGGCCTAATCTGGGGCCGTGGCGCCATCGGGCGTGGCCAGCTTGGCAACGGCGTGACGCAACCTCGGGTGGCGCTCGAAGCCTCGGACGTGGTGACGGCTTCGATCGGGTACTCGGGGGTCGCCTATGTGCGCGCCGATGGGTCCCTCTGGTCGCGGATCATCGGGTCCGTGGCCCCGGCACGAGTGGCCGAGGATGTGGTTGCGACCTACTGGGGCGTCTACACCACCCGTCAGGAGTTTCTGAAGCGCGACCTGAGCCTCTGGTCCATCGATGCACAAGGTATCACCGCTCTGGTGGCCTCCGATGTCGTGGCGGCAGGGGTGGGACTCAACTTCGATGTGTTCCTCAAGCGCGACGGCACGCTCTGGGGGCGTGGGGGCGACAGCATGATCCAGTTCGGCGACGGCACCGTGCCGGTTCTGATCGCCGCGGACGTGGCGGCGCTCTCCGCCGGAGGCTGGCACACCCTCTACACCAGGACGGATCGGAGCCTGTGGGGGATCGGGACGGTCTGGATGGGCTTCACCCCTGATCAGGCGTGGGGCCAATGGAAGGATACCTCGGTGCGTCTCGAGGAAGGGGTCGGGTTCGCGGTCGCGGACTCCAATCGGAATCTGTACACGAAAAGCGGAGATGCGTTGTGGATGCGCGGCTCGGGCTGGGCCGGCCCGGCCGCGACAGCACAGTTGGTTGACACTGGCGTCGTCGCCGCGTCGGCGTACGGCTTCGATCGAGTCTCCGGCGTGGATATTCCGTGCCTCTATCTCAAGTCCGACGAAACGCTCTGGACCAGCAACGGCGTGAAGGAGGCCGATGGTGTGCTCGCGGTCCTCGGCAGCAACGAGGCGACGGGGGCCTTCATCCAGCGGGCGGGGGCCGGGCAGGCGCCCGCCATCGTGAGCCCGCCGGTCGCTGGTAGCGTCGTGCGCGGCACCCGTGTCACGCTGGAGGCGGTGGTTTCCGGCTCCGGGCCGTTCGACTATCGCTGGGCGAAGGACGGGACGCCGCTCCCGTGGGCGCGCGGGGCGCAACTTGTCATCGCCTACGCGATGCCGAGCGACGACGGCGCCTACACCGTCTCGGTGACCAACAGTGCCGGAACCGTCAGCTCGGCGCCGGCCGTGTTGTCCGTGCAGGCCCCGCCCACGATCATCGCGCAGTCGACCGTCGGGCTCGTGGGTGTGGGTGGCACCTCGAAGCTCACGGTCTCCACCTTTGACGGCATCCCGTGCGGGTACCGCTGGCAGGTTTCGAGCGACGGCGGGCTCAACTGGACGGATCTTGAGGATGGCGCGCTCTACGCGGGGAGTGGCACCGCCGGACTGTCCGTGCGGGGCATCACCGCGGCGACGGCCGGCCGGATCTTCCGCTGCCGTTTGTCCAACAGCTCCGGCACGATCACCAGCGATCCGATCGCGCTGCGCCTTCTGCCGGGCTTCGGTGCCGTGGTGCCGGGCAACCTCTTCGGGACCGGTACCTCGTACTCGCTGGGAAATGGCACCTCCTACGCCCGCTGGACTCCGCAGCCCGTCGCGGCCGATGTCGCCCAGGTCGTGGCCGGCTACAACCAGACGTTCATCCTCAAGAAGGACGGTTCGCTCTGGGCGTCCGGGGTGAACTGGTCGGGGCAACTCGGGGATGGCACGACCTTGTCGCGCCCCCTGCCGGTGCGTGTGGCCGACAACGTCGGCACGGTTGCCGTGGGTTTCCAGCATCTGGTTCTCCTCAAGCGCGACGGCACCGCCTGGGCGGTCGGGATCAACTCCGCGGGCCAGCTCGGCGACGGCACGACCGTCGCCCGCCTGACGCCGGTGTTGCTGGCCTCGGGCGTGAGCCAGGTTGCGTGCGGTTTCCAGCACACGGCCTTCCTCAAGCAGGATGGCTCGCTCTGGACGGTCGGTGACAACGCCGCCGGCCAGCTTGGCGACGGCTCCACCACCAATCGATCGGTCCCACGGCAGATCGCCGACGGAGTCACCCAGGTTGCTGCGGGTCCGTTCAGCACCTGCTGGATCGACGCCTCCGGCAATCTCCGCGGCGCGGGCGAATGGGCGATGAGCAGCTCCGGCGCGGTGATCGACACCGATGTCCGCTTCATCGCCTGCGGCAGTTGGCGCCACCTTTACATCAAGAACGACGACACTCTCTGGTATCGCCCGGGAATCGGGACGAATGCGACATCGACGATGCTCGCCACCGGTGTGGGTTCGGCGAGCGTCAGCGGTTGGGGTACTGCGGCGGGCTACCTGAAGAAGGATCTCACGTTCTGGGCGATCGGGGTTGCGGGCGCGGCCCAGCCCCCGAGCGGCACTGTCGTGCAGGTTGCCAACAACGTCTCTCAGATCGCCTCCGGCGACGACCACTACCTCTACACCACGTTCGACGGCACGCTCTGGAGCTTCGGGCTGCTCGGTTCCGGCGAACTGGCCGACGGCACGTCGACGTCCGTATCCGACACAGTGCTGGTGGCGGGCGGGGTCGGGACCGCGGCCGCGGGTCCGTCCTTCACGCTGTTCGTCCGTGCCAGCGACGGAGCGCTGTTCGGCACCGGGCTTAACGCCAACGGTCAGCTCGGAGTCGGTTCGAAGCAGTTCCAACCGGCTCCTGTCCAGATCGCGACCGATGTCGTGGCGACCGCGGCAGGGCAGCGCCACAGCTTGTACCTCACCCGTGAGGGCAGGGTCTTTGCGATGGGGGCGAATGATCTTGGTCAGCTTGGCGACGGCACCATGGCCGAGCACGATACCCCCGTCGCCGTCGCGGACGGCGTTGTCGCGATCGCCGCGGGCGATCTGCACAGCCTGCTGCTCAAAGCGGACGGCACGCTCTGGGGCATGGGCCAGAATGCCAACGGCCAGCTGGGGCTCGGAAGCGCGCCGACCGCGGTCGCACCGCAGCTGATCGCCACCGACGTCGTCGGGTTCGACACCGGGGGAGCCACCAGCTTGTTCATTCGTGCCGACGGTTCGCTCTGGGCGATGGGATCGAACAGCTTTGGAAACCTGGGCGATGGCTCCACCACGACCCGCAAGGTGCCGGTGCGGGTGGTCGAGAGCGGCGTTGTCCGCGCCGCGGCGAGCTCCACCCACAGCCTGTTCCTGCGCAGCGATGGATCGTTGTGGGGCATGGGCAACAATGCCTCCGGGCAACTGGCGGCGGGCGAGCCGGCCCAGTTCACGACGCCGGTGCCGGTCACCAGCGGCGTGGTGCGGTTCGCTGCGAGCGGGAGCGTCACCTACTATCTCGACACGGCCGGTGTGTTGTGGAGCCGGGGCTACAACGCCGATGCCTCGGGCGGTGCCTCGCCGGCGCCGCGGCAAGTGGCGACCGGTGTCACCGACTGCATCGCCGGCGGCGCCTTGCTCATCATCCAGCCCCCGGGAGGCGGCACGGCACCCTCCATCACGACGGCGCCGCGGGCGGTGGTCGCCGTGGGTGGCGCGCCGGTGGAGTTCTCGGTGGTCGCCGGCGGCTCCGCGCCCCTGACCTACCAGTGGTACAAGGACGGCGTCGCCCTGGTGGGGGCGTGCGCCTCGCGGTTCGTGCTGCCGTACGCGCGCAACGCCGACTGCGGCCAGTACACCGTGCGGGTCACCAACGGGACCGGGGCGGTGACCTCGCCGGCGGCGGCGCTCGCGCTCGGGGCTCCGCCGGTGGTCTTGCCGCCGCTCGCCTCGTACCAGCTCGTCGGAGTGGGCCAACCGACATCGATCGTCGCGCTCGCCAGCGGCGACACGCCGATGAGTTTCGAATGGCTGAAGGATTCGGACTGGCTCGCCAGCACCGGCTCTCCGTTCACATTGCCGGTGGCGGCCTGGTCCGACGAGGGGGTCTATGCGGCCATCGCGACCAACGCGGCCTGCAGCGACTGGGGTGAAGGCACCGCGCTGGTGGTGACCGGCGCGCAGGATGCGGTCGGTCTGGACTCGTTCGACGACGCCGCGATCGGCAGCGAATGGAGCCAGCCGCTGAGCGCACTGCTCAACTTCGACGGCACCTCGTTCGTCGAGAACTTCGACCGGTTGCTCTTCGTCGCCGATCACCCGACCGGCCCGGTGTCGCGCATCCTCCTGCGCGATGGCGTGCTGCCGCTCGATCGTGACTGGCTGGTGTCGGTCCGGGTCACCGTGGCCATCGACGCGGCGTTCACGGGGCTCGCGGGCCCCGGCCTGCAGCGCAAGACCGGCTTCTCGCTCGCCGTGGGCAACAGCGCCGACTCCGACGACAGCTTCGATGTCGGCTACCGGGTGCGCAATTCGACCGGGTTCACCCAGCGCGAAGTCTTCTCCGACTGCGACACCGATGGTGTGCGGGAGTCCGCCGCACGCCTGATGCCGCTCGACGGGACGATGGCCTCGGTGCGGCTCGACTACCGCGCCGCCACCGGGGAACTCGTCGCCTCGGTGATCGACGAGGGCCGGCTCGTTCCGATCCGTTCGATCAATCCGCGCACGCAGTGGGGACTCTCCTCGGCTGGCACTCTGCGGGTCGCACTCCGCGGCTTCTCGACCCGGCTCGACGTCTTCTCCGGCAATGTGGCGGTCGATCACTTCCTGCAGGTCGTGCGCGGAGCTGGCTACGGCTCGCCCGTGATCGTCCAACAACCGCAGGCCACCACGGTGGCGGCGGGGCAGTCCGCGATCCTGGCCGTGGGCGCCTCCGGGCTCGGGACGTTGCACTACCGCTGGTATCGGGGCGAGTCCGGGGACGTTTCCCGCCCCCTGGCCGCCGCGGACTCCGCCTTCTACCAGACCGGACCGCTCTCGGCCTGGGGGCGGTACTGGGTGCGTGTCTACAGCGCGCTCGGTTCTGTCGACAGCGTTTCGACGCTGGTCACGGTGACCGGCGGGACCATGACCTTTGCCGACTGGGTGGCGCAGGGCGGGGTGCCGCCGGCGCAGCGTGGCGCTCTCGCCACCCCGGCCGGCGACGGGGTGACCAACCTGATGAAGTTTGCCCTCGGCATTGCGCCACTGGCGAACGCGACGAACCGTCTGCCGGTGGCGACGACCGTCACCCAGAGCGGTCAGCCGCTCGCGCTGGCCCTGCTGTTCCAACGCAATCCTGAGGCGCAGGGCCTGCGCTGCGCGCTGGAAACCTCGTCGGATCTCGTGACGTGGACCGAAGTGGCCAGCACGCTCGAGGTGCTCGGCACCAACCCCGACGGCACGCAGAACGTCCGGCTGCGGGAGACCGCGCCGGTGGCGGGCGTGCGGCGGTTCGGCCGGCTGAAGGTGGAGTTGGTGGCGCCATGAGCCGGTGGTGACGCTCCGGGCTGGTCTCACCACGCCCGGGGTGAACCGAAGTGATTGGGCGGCATCCTCTGCGGGTGCCGCCCCGCGTGGCTGGTGGAGCTGGTAGGTCGGAGGCGCCTGTGGCGTCGCCGGGGGTGAGGTGCGAGCAACGCGCTGATCAGCCTCGGCCTCGCCACCACCGCCCGTGCTGGGCGGGTCGGGCGGAGCAGGGGGCGGCGAGGGAGCGCGGCCGAGGCGGCGGGCGCAGGTCCGGTGAAATGGCGACGGGGGATGAGCATTGGCTTGTCACGAGCGTGGCGAGTTCCGATACACGTTTTCCCTGATCACTATGGTCGCGCGGTCCGGGAGGTGGAGCAGGTCGACCCGGGCTTTGCGGCCCAGCCCCAACACAAACATGAATACCCGCTGTTCGCGCCTCGGCGCCATGGTCTCGTTTGCACTGGCGGTCGGCTGCACCTGGTTGTGCGCCGCACCTTCGATCACCCAGCAGCCCGCCGTCATCACGGCGACGGGGGGCACGAGCGCCACCTTCGCGGTGGTGGCGAACGGGAGCGGTACGCTCACGTACCAGTGGCGTCGCGCGGGGGCGCCGATCGCCGGCGCCATCGGGTCGACCTTCACGATCGCGAATGTCGGTCCGGCCGACGCCGGGGCCTACGAGGTCGCGGTCACGGACGGTTCGGCGGCGACGACGCTGTCGCAGCCGGGCTGGCTGGTCTACCACTCGGCGCCGGGCCAGCTCTGGGGGATCGGCACGTCGTCGGCGTTGGGCTCCGGCGATCCGGGGCTGACCGAGGTTCCGCAGACGGTGGCGGTGGGTGTCACCCGGGTGTTTGCCGGTTTCGGCCGCGCCTTTTTCCTGAAGGCCGACGGCAGTCTGTGGGGCACGGGAACCAACTACTCCGGCGCCTTGGGCGACGGAACGATGGATTTGCGCTCGTTGCCGGTGCTGATCGCCAACGATGTGATCCAGGTTGGGACCGGCATGTCGCATACGCTGTTCCTCCGGCAGGACCATTCGCTTTGGGCGGTCGGCAGCAACAGCCAAGGCCAACTCGGCGATGGCACGCAGACGGACCGCCTCACGCCGGTGCACGTGGCCGACGGTGTGGCCCAGATCTCCGTGGGATTTCAGCACAACGCGTATCTCACGGCGGGCGGTGATCTCTATGTTTGGGGCAACGGCAGCGGTGGGACGCTGGGCAACGGGGCGACGGCAAGTGTGCTCAGCCCGCAGTTGCTGGCCTCCGGTGTGCGGCAGGTGAGTGCGGGTGCGTTCAGCACCGTGTTCATCAAGAACGACCATTCGCTCTGGGGGACGGGTGAGTGGGCGTCCAACGTTCCGGTGCAGATCGATACCGATGTCGCCCACGCCGTGTCCGAGGATTGGCGCGTCTTCTACGTGAAGAACAACGGGTCTCTCTGGTTCCGTGGCGGTATCGGATCCTACTACACCTCGAGCCAGGTCGACGCGGGTGTTTCTATCGCGTCGTCCAGCGGCTGGGGCCCGGCGGCCTGCTACCTCAAGACTGATGGGACGGCGTGTGTCTACGGGCTCAACGGGGCGCCGAAGACACCCACCGGCCCGGGTATGGCGGTGGCCAGCGGCATTGCCCAGGTGGCCGCCGGCACCGATTTCGTCTATCTCCTCGGGACCGACGGCGTGCTTTCCTCGTTCGGCTACTACGGCGACGGCCAGCTGGGCATCGGTCGCTCGAATGTGCAGGCGTATCCGGTGAAGCTCGGCACGGGAATCGTGGCGACGGCCACGGGTGGGCGACACAGCCTCGCGTTGGATTCCGGCGGTACCCTGTGGGCGGCGGGAGAGAATTCCTCGGGCCAGCTGGGCGACGGGACCAGGCTGTCGCGGGCCACGCCGGTGGTCAGCGCGACCGGGGTGACTCAGTGTGTGGCGGGTCCGTCGTTCACCCTCTACATCGATTCCGCCGGGACCTTGTGGTCGGTGGGCGACAACGCCTACGGGCAGCTGGGCGACGGCACGTTGGTGAGCCGCAGCACGCCCTTTGCGCTCGCGACCAACGTCGTCGCCTGTGCCGCCGGCAACTACCACACGCTGTATGTCACCCGGGACGGCACGTTGTGGGCGACCGGCGGCAACTTCAATGGACAGTTGGCGGATCCCGGCACGACCGACCGGCGGACGACGCCGGTGGCGGTGGCGACGGGCGTCGTCGCCTGTGCGGCCGGAACCGAGCACAGCCTGTTCCTGAAGGCCGATGGCACGCTGTGGGCGATGGGCTGGAACTATCACGGCCAGCTCGGCGACGGCACGACCACGAGCCGCCCGCTGCCGGTGCCGGTGGCGAGCGGGGTGACCGCCGTTTCCGCGGGCAGCAATGCCAGCCTGTTCCGTACGCTCGACGGCACGCTGTGGGCCATGGGCTTGAATGTCTCCGGCCAGTTCGGCACCGGCAACACGGCCAAC
The DNA here is from genome assembly GCA_023447015.1 of Verrucomicrobiota bacterium. Taxonomy (GTDB): domain Bacteria; phylum Verrucomicrobiota; class Verrucomicrobiia; order Opitutales; family Opitutaceae; genus CAJCBL01. Next base: position 4,610 of record JAEXPG010000281.1, on the reverse strand, counting down.
GCGCTTCTGCCCGTACCGATCGCGACGGACGTCGCCGCCTTCGCCGGCGGCACCGTGCATGCGCTTCACCTGAAGCGCGACGGCACCCTCTGGGCCGCGGGGGACAACACGTACGGACAGCTGGGCGATGGCACCACCGGCGGGCGCCTCACCTGGCAGCCGGTCGCCGCGGAGGTCACCGGTCTCGCCGCCGGCGGTCCCACGTCGCTCTTCATCCAGAAACCGACGGGCGGCACGCCGCCGACGTTCACGGTGCAGCCGCAGCCGGTCGTGGCGTCGGTGGGCGCCCCCGCGGTGTTCTCCGCGTCGGTGGCAGGATCCTCGCCGATCGGATACCAGTGGTACAAGGACGGGGTCGCCCTCGCCGGGGCCAACAGCCCCGAGCTGCACCTGCCCTGCGTCACGGCGGTCGATGTCGGCGTGTACTCGCTGGTCGCCGCCAACCCCGCGGGCACGGCGTACTCGACGGAGGTCGGTCTGACGCTGGCCGCACCGGTCGAGATCGTCACGGCGCCGCAGTCGCAGAACGCCGTGGCGGGCGCCTCCGTCACGTTTGCGGTGGCCGCCACGGGGGATGGGCTGACCTACCAGTGGCTGAAGAACGGGGAGTCGATCACCGGTGCCGTCCAGCCCTCGCTCACGCTCACGAACGTGCAGCCTGCGGATGCCGGCCTCTACAGCGTGCGGGTCGATGGCGTGGGCGGCTCCACGATGAGCCTGCCCGCGATGCTGGGCATCGGCGGCCTCGCCGGTCCCCGCTACCGGCTGCTGGACTATTTCCTGCCGATGGTTGTCGGGAACACCTGGCTGTACACGCCGTCGTTCACCGATCCGGAGTTCACGCACCTGCGGGAACAGGTCGTGTCCACGGACTTGGGCATCACCTGCTACACCGGGCGGACCAATCCGACTTCGTACGTGGTGAGCGCCGTCGCGCGGAGCCGCCAGCAGGGGCATTTCGACGGGGCGGACTTCGATGCCACCCGGTCGAGGACCTCCTACTTCTACGCGGATGGCGTCCGGTGCGGACTGCTCGGCGAGAACGAGGAGGACGAGAACATCCCGATCACCTGCGACGGGGCGCTGACGTTCCCCGCGACGATGGCGGTCGGCGAGTCCTCCGTCGCCACAAGCGACTTCTACCGCGGCGGGCTCTGGTTTGGGCAGGTCAGCTACGGGCTGCAGTTGGTCGGGATCGAGAACGTGGCCACCCCGGCGGGGAAGTTCCCCGGCTGCCTCCATATCCGCTATTTCAACAACCTCGACCCCGAGGAGGTTGAGGATCAGTGGCTCGCGCCGGGCGTCGGCACCGTCCGCATCCGCCAGAGCGACGACGTCAACCCCGCGGTCACCTTCAATCTCGCTTCCTACCACGTGCAGGCGCCGGTTCTGCCGGCGATCACTGCCGAGCCGGCGGATGCCACCATCGCCCTCGGTTCCCCGGCCGCTCTTGCGGTCGAGGCGGTGGGCACCGCCCCCGTCGCCTACCAGTGGTATCGTGGCGACAGCGGCGACACTTCGCAGCCGATCGCGGGCGCGACGGCAGCCAGCTACACGACGCCGGCTCTCGATGTGTGGGGTCGGTATTGGGTGCGGGTTTCCAACCGCTCGTCGTACGTCGACAGCCGCACGGTGCTCGTGGAGGTCGTCGGCGGGACGATGCAGTTCGCCGACTGGGTGGCGCAGGGCGGGGTGCCGGCGGCGCAGCGCGGGCCGCTCGCAACCCCGGCCGGCGACGGGGTGACCAACCTGATGAAGTTTGCCCTCGGTCTCGCGCCGCTGGCGAACGCAACCAACCACCTGCCGGTGGCGACGACCGTTGCCCAGAGCGGTCAGCCGCTCGCGCTGGCGCTCCTGTTCCAGCGCAACACCCCTGCGCAGGGCCTGCGCTACGCGCTGGAGACTTCACCGGATCTTGTGACCTGGATGGAGGTGGCCGGCACGCTCGAGGTGCTCGGCACCAACCCCGACGGCACGCAGAACGTCCGGCTGCGGGAGACCGCGCCGGCGGTGGGATCCCGTCGCTTCGGCCGGCTGAAGGTCGAGCTGTTGGCGCCATAGGCCGGCGGTGACGCGCCGGGTTCGTCCCACGACGACCGGCCTGAATCGGAGTGGTCGGGCGGTACCCCTCGGCGGGTGCCGCCCGCGCCGCTGTTGCGGCCAGCCGCGGCCGGTGATTCCACGGGAAGACGGAACGGGGCGCTGCCACCTTTCGGATCGCCGGCGGGGGTCGGAGGGGGGACGGCGAGTGTGTCGAAAACTGTGGACACTGAACCAGCGGGCCGAGGCACGTTTCGGCAGACGATCGCAGCGACCGACGGACGCAGAGGCGCTTGGACAAACGCGAGTGGCCCTGATCATCACGATTCGTCGGAGTGGGCGCACGAATGGGGCTTACTGCAGGTCACCGCGCTGAGGTCGCTCGATCGGAGGAGCCGGGTCGACGCCCCGGCCTACAGGAAGCGGCGAAAGTCGAATCCCTCGGGAGGATTCGGGCGGGTGGCGATGATCTCGGGCTTGCGTTGGCCGGGTAGGGGACGGATACCGACACGCCCTGAACGAGAACTGCGGCTCCGACGCTGCGGCGTCGCCCAGTGATTGCCCTCTGATGAAAACGAAAATGCGTTCCCAAAACTTTCCCTCCCGGCTGATTGCGGTCGGGTGTCTTGCGTTGATCGGACACGCCGGCTCGGCGGCGCCTTCGATCACCGCGCAACCACCGGCGACTGCGGTCGCGCGCAGCGGGGTTCCGGTCGCGCTCGAGGTGGCGGCGAGTGGCACGGGGACCTTGCGGTACCAGTGGCGCCACCTGGGTTCGAACCTCCCGGGGGCGACAGGTGCGGTGTTCACGTTGCCCACGCCGCGGGTGGCGGATGCGGGATGGTACGACGTGCTGGTGACGGACGACACCGGCACGATCCGGTCGCGGCCGAGCCGACTCATGGTCGAGCCGGCCGGAGGCTATCCTGGTGCGTTCGAGGTGGATTGGACGTTTCGCCCGGAGTTCGAGAGCCCCGGTGTGGTGAACGTGATCGCGCCGTTGGCGGACGGCCGCTGCTATGTCGGCGGGAGTTATGCGCGGTTTGGTGGCCAGCGGCGGCCGGGTCTCCTCCGGCTGAACAGCGACGGCACGGTCGATGAGAGCTTCGCGCTCGACCCGGCGGCGGGGAGCGGGGCGGTTGGCGAGGTGCTGGCCCAGGAGGACGGCCGCCTGATCGTCGTCATCGGCGGCACCCGCCTTGTGCGGCTCAACAGCGACGGTTCGATCGATCCTTCGTTCAACGCCGGCACCGGCGGCGATGCCGAGATCCTCGCGGTTGTCCGGCAAACCGATGGCAAGTTGATCATCGGCGGGCGCTTTGCCGCGGTGGGCGGCGTCACCCGCGGTCGCATCGCGCGGCTCAACGCCGATGGATCGCTGGACACCGCCTTCGCGGGCGGCGCCGGTTTCTCCGGGGATGTGCTGTGCCTCTCCCTGCAGCCCGACGGGAGGATCATCGCCGGCGGCCGGTTCCTGACCTACAACAACGCGAACCGCAGCGGCATCGCGCGCCTGAATGCGGACGGGACTCTCGATGCCACCTTCAATCCCGGCGACGGGTTCAGCGGATACGTCTCGTCGCTGGCGCTGCAACCGGACGGGCGGTGTGTCGCCGGGGGCTATTTCTGGAGCTTCAACCGGACAACCCAGCACAACCTCCTCCGTCTCAATGCCGACGGGACGCTCGACACCTCGATTGCGGTCGGCACCGGGCCGAACTCGAATGTCGGCGCCCTGGCGCTGCAGTCCGACGGAGGTGTGATCGCGATCGGCAGTTTCTCGGCGTACAACGGTTCGCCGTGCAAGACGATCATCCGGCTGACGGGCGCGGGCGCGCGCGATCCGGCCTTCGATCCGGGCGACGGGATCGATGGCGGCGTGGCCGCGCTGGCGAACGGCACCGACGGCCGCGTGTGGATCGGCGGATCGTTTGCGAACTATCGGGGATTGCCGGCGGGGGCCGTCGCGCGCTTGGCCGGCGATGGCGCCTTGGAGCAGGGGGCCGCCGGGGTCTGCCGCTCGTGGGGCGCGGTGAACCACGTGGTGCCAGTTGCCGGTGGGCGGTGGGTCGTCGAGGGGAGTTTCCGCTGGGTGAATGGAATCGCCCGCAATGGCCTGGTGCGCCTCGATGGCGACGGCACGGTCGATCCCGCGTTCGACCCGGGGACCGGTTTCAACGGCACCGTCGCCGCATTGGTCCCCCATGGCGATGGCAAGATCCTGGCCGCCGGCGGGTTCACCGGCTTCAACGGTGCGACCTGCAACCGGATCGCACGGCTCAATGCGGATGGATCCCTGGATACGGCGTTCGCCATCGGGGCCGGGTTCGACAAGGACGTCAATGCCCTCGCGGTGCAGGCGGACGGCAAGATCGTCGTCGGCGGGGATTTCTGGCGGTTCAACAACGTCCTCAGCGGCTATCTCGCGCGGTTGAACCGGGATGGCGGCCGGGATGCGGTGTTCTCCGCCGCCGGGCTGGACGCGGCGGTGGAGTGCCTCGCGGTGCAGGGTGACGGCCGGATCCTGGTTGGAGGCCGGTTCGAGTCGTACAACGGCCTCACCCGGAAAT
>JAEXPG010000255.1 GCA_023447015.1 Verrucomicrobiota bacterium | reverse complement strand
GTTCACGACCTGGCGGCGGTTGGCGCGGAAGAACATCCGCCCGTCGAGCCGCTCCTCCATCGCGTTGAGCGAGCGGAAGAGCAGGGGCTGCGCGCCGTCGAAGTGCACGCGGGTGTAGTTCCCCTCGCTCTCGAGCAGCCGGATCGTGCGCACCTCGGCGAACCAGCACTGCTCGCCCTGGCGCACGAACACCTTGTCGTGCGCCTGCAGCCGGTCCGTGCGGACCGCCCCGGCGTCGCCTTCCCCGGCCTCGGCGGCGGCCGTCGGCGCAAGCTTCGCCAGGGCGGCGGCCAGGGGCGCGGGGTCGACCGGTTTGAGCAGGTAGTCGAGGGCGTTGAACTCGAAGGCCTTCACGGCGAACTCGTCGAACGCGGTGGCGAAGATCACATGCGGCAGCGGCGGCTCCAGCGACTCGAGCAGCGCGAAGCCGTCCTCGCCGGGCATCTGCACGTCGAGGAACAGCAACTCCGGCCTGAGCTGCGCGATGCGCTCGCGGGCGGCGTCGGCGTCGGCGGCCTCGCCGACGATCTCGATGTCCGGGTGCGCCGCGAGCAGGCGGCGGAATTCGGAGCGGGCCAGGCGTTCGTCGTCGATGAGCAGGGCTTTCATGGCACGGAAGTGAGGGGACGGTGGGCGGCCGAAGCCGGGCGCACCACGGCGCCCGGCAGCTCCACCGCGGCAACGCCCAGCCCGGGCACTTCCTCGGGCAGCCGCAGCCGGGCGCGTGCGCCGAACATCAGGCGCAGGCGCTCGGCGGCGTTGCGCAGGCCGACGCCGGTCGAGCCGCCGCGGGCATCGAGCGAACCGGGATTGGTGATCCGCAGCTGCAACCCGCCGGAGGTGCAGCGCGCCTCGATCGCGATCTCGCCGCCCTCGCGCCGCGGGGCGATGCCGTACTTGACGGCGTTCTCCACCAGCGTCTGCACCAGCATCGGCGGCACCGGCGCGGCGGCGGCCTCGGGCGTGACATTGATGCGCACCCGCAGCCGATCCTCGTGGCGGACCTGCTCGAGCGCGAGGTAGTCGTCGACGACACGCAGCTCGTCCTCGAGCGCGACGGTCTCGAGCTGGCCGGCCTTGAGGGAGTAACGCAGAAGGTTGGCGAGGCGCGTCACGGCATCGCGCGCCTGGGCGGGGTTCTCGTCGATGAGCGCGCGCAGCGAGTTGAGGGAGTTGAAGATGAAATGGGGGTTCACCTGCGACTTCAGCGCGCGCAGCTCGGCCTCCTTGGCCGTGCTCTGCAGCTGCCAGCGCGCGATCTCGGATTTCCGGTAGCGCTCGAAGGCGTGGTAGCCGAAATACAACGCCAGCCAGACGAACATGAACGCCGAGCAGGTGAACACGCCGTAGAGCACCACCGTGGCGTCGCTCACCTGCACCAAGCTCTGCGCCCGCGCGTCGAACACCCGCATGAGCGGCCACGTCAACGCCGTCCAGGCGGCGCCGAGCACCAGCGACGCCCCGACAATCCGCGACAGCAGCCCCATCAGCGGCAGCTGCACCCAGTTGCGGCGATGGATGAAGGCGCGGAAGCCGTGGGTCAGCACCAGGCCCAGGCAGTTGCTCAGGATCAGCAGCACCAGATCCAGCGCTCTCGGCTGCTCGTTGATCACCTCCCCCTTCACCAGCACCTCGCCCTGCGCATAGGCCAGCCCGATGTAGATCAGCGTCCACAACCCCCAGCCCGCGAGCTGGCACCCCACATACAGGCGGGAATGGCGGGAGGCGTTCTGTTCGTACGGGCTCGGTGCGTGGGGCGGCATGGACGGCCCGTAGCCTAGCGTCCGGCCCGGGCAAGGCGCCATGTTTTATTCCGGCGGTCGCAGGAAGGGATGAACGGCAGGCCCCACCCCCGCACCACGCTTGAGCCGCCGCCGCCCGCCTGATCTCCTGTGGCGATGACCGCCGCCGAACTCGCCGCCACGCTCGACTCGACCAACCTCCGGCTCGATGCCACCGAGGCCGACCTCACCGCCCTCTGCGCAGAGGCCGCGACCCACCGTTTCGCCTGCGTGATGCTCTATCCGGCGAATGTCGCCTTCGCCGCGCGCCAGCTCGCCGGCACCGGCATCCGCATCGGCACAGTCGTGGGCTTCCCCAGCGGCCGCTTCGCCACCGCCGCCAAGCGCGCGGAGATCGAGGCCGCGCGTGCCGCCGGCGCCCACGAGGTCGATGTCGTGATGAACTACCCCGCGCTCCGCGAAGGCCGGGCGGGCGAGGCGGGCGACGAGATCGCCGCGCTCGCCGCCTGCGCCCGCTCGCTCGGGATATTGGTCAAGGTGATCGTCGAGACCTGCTACCTCGACGCCGCGCAGCGCCTCGCCGCGTTGCGCCTCTGTGAGGCCTCGGGGGCCGATTTCATCAAGACCTCCACCGGCTTCGGCTCCGCCGGTGCCAAGGCGGAGCACCTCCGCGAATGGGCCGCCGCCCGCACCGGCCGCATCGCGCTCAAGGCCAGCGGCGGCATCAAGACGCTGGCCGACGCCCGCGCCTTCCTCGCCGCCGGAGCGACCCGGCTGGGCACCTCCAGCGCCGGCGCCCTCCTCGCGGAGCTGCGAGGTTCCGCTCCGGCTTCGGCCGGCGGATACTGACGTCACCCGAGAAACCACGCCCCAATCCTGTGAAATTCCCGTCAAACCCGACCGCGAGGGAATTTCCCGTAAAGGAACGCTTCGTTTCCGGGCTTCCGGTGTTTAGAAGCTGCAACGTCCGCCCTCCCCCACAACATGCCCGCTGAACCTTCCCCTTACTCCTCGCCTTTGCGGTTGGGGCTGAACCCACGCCCGGCCCCGCCCGCGGAACCCAACGTCCGTCCTTCCGTGAACGTTACCCGCTCCATCCGCGACCTCGCCGGCCGCACCGCCCTCTGGCGCCAGCCCAGCCAACTCCGCCAGGAATATGAAATGGTCGTGGGCGACGAGATCGTCGCCACCCTCCGCTGGCGCAAGAACGTCGGCACCAACGCCGTCGGCCGCTCGCCGGACGGCACTTGGTCCTTCAAGGCGGCCGGGTTCCTCAACCCGCGCGTCACCCTCCGCCTGCCCAGCTCCGACTACGACTTCGCGGTCTTCCGCCCGCGCAACACCGGCGAGGGCGTGCTCGAGGCCATGGCCGATCAGCGCTACCAGTGGCGCTGCGTGAATTTCTGGCAGAACACCTGGGCATTCTTCGACGGCGAGGGCGACCGCCTCCTGACCATCAAGCCCGATTCCGGCGGCCTCAAGCTTGGCGCCCAGGTCGCCATCGAGCTCAAGGCCTCCTCTCACCAGGAGATCGGCTACCTCGTGATTCTCGGCTGGTACCTGCTGGTCCTCATGGCCGAGGACGCCGTCGCCGGCCAGCCCACCGGATCCACCTGATCCGGCCCGGTTTTCCCGACCACAAGAGAACCCCGCCTTTCCCGGCGGGGTTTTTTCGTGGCCGCCTAGGTCCCCACGGCGCGCCCGGCGCCCCCGGCCCGGGCCCTCCGCCGCACCAGCAGCGCGCCGCCCGCGCCGCTCACCCGCGGTCGCCGCGGTAGACAACGCCCGCGGC
>JAEXPG010000221.1 GCA_023447015.1 Verrucomicrobiota bacterium | reverse complement strand
GGCGAAGGATGGGGCGCGGCGAAGGATGGGGCGGGGAGGGATCGCAGAGATGGGATTTGGTTTTGTGGGGAGGGTGGGGCAGGCGTGGTTGGGCATTCGTGGGGCTGACATGCGTGGGCGGGGCCGGGGTTCTGGCGAGAAGTCCCCGGTTCGGCGGAGGATCGTGCGGCTGGGCCGCGGCGCCGCGGATGCCGGGCGCCCTGCGGGCGTGGCGCGGGGCTGGCTCCGGCTTTGGCCCGAGGCAACCAACTGTGGTGCGGAGAGTTCGGCCTGATTGGTGGGGCGGGCTGGGCGCGTTGCAGCCGGCCGGTTTCACGGCACTCTTACGGGCGGACGCTTCGGTTTTCCGGCGGAGCGCCGATTACACGGTCCCGACCCCCGATGAGCAGCAGCGACGAGTACATCCAACAGCTCGACACCGTGGGCTTTCCTGCAGCTCCTGAAGTGGTGCTCCGGCTCTCGCAGTTGCTGCGCACCGACTGGGTGATGGCCGAGCAGTTGGCGGAGGTCGCCATGCTCGATGCGACGGTGTCGGCCCGCGTGCTGCGGCTGGCGAATTCGGTCTACTATCGCGGCAAGGGGGTGAAATCCATCGCCGAGGCGGTGATCCGCATCGGGATCGATGGAGTGCGGGATGTCGTCTACGCCCTGTCGTTGATGCGGACGTTGCGGCCCATGCAGTTCTCCCACCGGCAGTACTGGCGGCATTGCCTGGCGGTCGCGCAGGCGACGCAGATTCTTCAGCGGCGGGCCCATCGGGTATCGGTTTCGCCCACGGAACTCCATGCCGCCGGGCTGCTCCACGACATCGGGATGCTGGTGCTCGATCGCACGCTGGGCGTGGGGTACGGTCGGATGCTCTCGATTGCGCACGAGAGCGGCCGCCCGCTGTTCGAGGTCGAACGCGAGATGATCGACACGGACCATGCCGACGTGGGCGCGCGGTTGCTCGAGCATTGGCACCTGCCGGAGGCGCTGGTGCAGGCGACGGCGGCGCACCACGATCCGGCGGGGGAGGGTGATCCGACGGCGCAGATGGTCTATCTGGCCGATTTCGTCTGCAACCTGCATGCCGTGCATCACGGCACGGCCTATCGGCCGGAGAGCAGCGCCGCGGATGTCTGGAAGGCGCTGGGGATCGAGGAGACCGAGCTGCCGGACATCCTCGCCGAGGTGGATGCGAGTCTGAACAAGGCGGATGCGATCCTGTCGGTGGCGGCGTAGGCCCCTCCCGCCGGTGGCCGGATCGGCGTGGGCGGGTCGTGTCCGGGTCGAGCTGCAGGCGCAGCGCAACGCTTCCGACCTCCGCAACGGCTGGTGACTTTTTGGGGCGCACGGCCGGGCGAGATCACGTTTGGTGACCTGTGCCAGATTGCCGGTCTTGCGCTGCGGGGCGGGCGGGGATTGCGATGGTCCGTCGGCACTCAGGCTCCCGGCCACCGCGGTCCGACTGGTTGCTGTCTGTTCCGGCCGACAGAGTGGCGCCACGCGACGGGCCGGGCTTTACGGCCGCCGTGTGGGGCGTCGCCGACCGGTGTGTTTTCGGCTTTTCGCGGCCGGAGCAAGGCGGCAAGACGATGGGGCGTGCCCACGAACGAACAGCAATGGTTCGACTTCGATCCGTCCGCGCCTGCCGCGACGGAAGTGGCCCCCGCGCCGCTCCTCGTCGCGCCGCGACCGGCACCGGCGACGGGCGACGATTTCGTCCTCGAGGCGGAGGGGGAGGTCCAGGTGCGCCGCAGTCCGAAGGCGACGCGTTACCGGCTCAGCGTCGGGCGGGACGGCGCGGCTGTGCTCACAATTCCGGTACGCGGATCGGAGCGGCAGGCCCGGCAATTTCTGGAGAGCCAGCGCGCGTGGCTGGAGCGCACCCGCAGCCGGATGGCGCAGCTGCCGCGCAGCGCCACGGTGTGGACGCTCGGCACGAGCGTGCTGTGGCGCGGGGAATGGCGGGCGCTCGAACGGGCCCCCGACACGACGCTGCACGTGGCGCTCGGCGACGAGCGTTTCCGGGTGAGCCGGCACGACGGCGACCTGCGGCCGACGCTCGAGTCGCATTTCCGCCGGGTCGCGCGCATCGAGCTTCCCCCACGCACCTGGGAACTTGCGGCCGTGACCGGCGTGGAGGTGCGCGAAGTGGTCGTGCGCGACCAGCGCACGCGCTGGGGCTCCTGTTCATCGACCGGGACGATCTCGCTCAACTGGCGGTTGGTGCAGGCTCCGCCGTTCGCCGCCGACTACATCATCCTGCACGAGCTCATGCATGTGCGGGAGATGAACCACTCCGACCGTTTCTGGGCGTTGGTCGAGGCGGTGTGCCCGCGCTGGCAGGAGGCGGAGCGCTGGCTGAAGAACCACGGCGGCGCGCTCGGGTTGTGAACCCTGACGTGGGCGAGATCGGGCGGTCCTCGCCGTAGGTCGAGGACCAGAGGTCGATCGGTCCGAAGTCTGTTTTGTTGCCGCCCAGCCCCGGCTTGTGGCCTCGTGCGGGTGGGGTGGGATGGCGGCCTGCGGGATTGCGGTGGTCGGC
>JAEXPG010000214.1 GCA_023447015.1 Verrucomicrobiota bacterium | reverse complement strand
TCATGGGACTCGCCGCCGCGCTCGCGCTCCTCGCGACGAACCACGAGATCGGATACCTCGGTCTCGCGGCGGCGATGGTGCTGTCGCTCTCCCTCGGGCTCGGGTTCGCGGCGGCCCCGCGGCATGCGGTGACACTCGCCGCCCTCGCGGTGCCGTTCGTCCTCTGCGGTGCCGTCTCCGGGTGGTCCGCCTGGCAGGGCCAACGGTCGCAGTTCGGCCACTCGTCCGCCACGCGCGCCGACTATCGCGATCCCTCGCTCACCGTCCCCGCGCTCGCCTATCTGCGCGGCACCCGCATCCCGCCCGAGTTCTGCGCATCGTTCGTCGGACTCGTCGAGTCGTTGCCGCCAGCCGACGCCCGCGGCGTCCGCCCCGTGTTCTACGGTCCGGGCATCGAGTGGTTCGAACGGATCTGCCCGGCCGTGAAGACCCGCGGTCTGCCGCTCTGGTTGCACGATGGCACGTCCTACGGCCCGCGTGAACGCAACCTGCTCGCGGCCCGTCTCTCGGAGGCCGATCGGTTCCAACAGGTGCTCGTCCCGTTCGCCTGGGATCGCTGGCCGCGCACCAGCCAGATCGCCTTCGCGCTCGGCTTCGTGCCGGTGTCGCACGGCCCGATCCTCCAGGTCTACCGCGCCGGACCTCCGATCGGCCGGTTCACCGACCCGATCGCAACCATCAATGACCTCGGCGGAAACCTCCATCCCGCCCTGCTCGAATGCGACCCGGGCGTCATCCCGCGCACCGCCGCCGACGGCCGCATCTTCCTCGCGCGCACAAGCGGCGAGCACTCCTTCCGGTTCACCGCCCCGAGCAACCGCCTCGCCGGCACCGTGCTGCTCCAGCGGCGGCCGGGCGCCCCGGCGGGGACGTTGCGCGCCGAGTTCGTCATCCGCTACACCGCCGGAGACGATCCCGGCGAGGCGTGGCGCCATACCGTCGAGCTCGCCGCGGACGCCGACGAAGCCACGGCGGACTACCAGATCGACTGCCGCCAACAGGCCCTGCGCTTCACGACCGTCATTCCGCCCGGGAGCGAGGGCTCGGTGTGCGCCGGTTGGCTCGGGCCGCGCATCCTCCACGCCCAGGCCGACCGCAGCACGCCACCGACACTCTTTCCCGTCGCATTGCCCGAACACCTCGCGGCCGCTGGGGAGGCGGAGCGTGCACTGCCTGCCGACTGGCGTCCGGACGCTGTTGTCCTGCGCGGCGGCGGCGTGTCCGACGACCATTTCGAGCTGCCGCCCGGCGGCGAGCTCTGGCTGCGTGCCGACCAGCCGCTGGCCGGACTCCTCGCCCACGTCCGCATCGCCGACGACCAGCCGACCAGCCGGATGCCCGTCGTGCGCCTGCTCTGGTTCAAGGGTGGCCGGACGGAGATCATCAACCAGACCAACGTCCGCGCATCCGACCGCCGGCTCGAGCTGCGCGCCTGGTCGGCCGAGCCCGAAGGCTGGTTCGGCATCCTGATCGACCCCGTGCCCGGGACACCGCCCGCGCTCGTCCACCTCGACTCGGCCCGGATCGCCCGGTAGGCATCAACCCGCGCCATGCCCGACTCCTCGCTCACCGCCCTCCTCGCCGCCGCCCTCGCCCCGCGCACCGGCCTGCTCGCCGAACCGCACGACGGCGTCGTCCGCCTCTTCAACGGCTTCCTCGAGGGCTACCCCTCGCTCGTCGCCGAGGTGTATGGTGACACCCTCGTGCTCCTCAACCACGCCCAGCCCGCGGAGGCCGGCGAATCCGCCGTCGACGAGGCGCAGTGTTTCTACCTCGGCCAACTGCCCTGGCTGCGCACCGTGGTGGTGAAATCCCGCTACACCACGCCGACCGATCCACGCTTCACCCGCAACGGTATCGTCACCCATGGCGAGGCCCCCGCGCGGACCGTGACCGAGCACGGCGTGCGCTACGCCGTCGTCCTGCTCCTCAACCAGGACACCAGTTTCTACCCCGACACCCGCCTGCTCCGCCGCTGGGCGCTCGACCACCTCGCCGGCGCGCGCGTGCTCAACACCTTCGCCTACACCGGCAGCCTCGGCGTGGCCGCGCTCGCCGCCGGTGCCAAGCGCCTCGTGCAGCTCGACCGCACCCGCGGTTTCCTCGACCTCGCCCGGGCCTCCCACGCGCTCAACGGCCACCCCACCGGCCCCGACACCTTCTGGGCCGGCGATTTCTTCGCCGCCGTCGCCCGCCTCAAGCGCGACCGCGCCCTCTTCGACTGCATCTTCCTCGACCCGCCGTTCTTCTCCACCTCCGCGCAGGGCACGGTCAACCTCGTCACCGAATGTCGGCGACTGATCAACAAGGTCCGCCCGCTCCTCGCCGACGGCGGCCGCCTCGTGGCGGTGAACAACGCCCTCTTTCTCCCCGGCGCCGACTACCTCCGCACCCTCGAGGAGCTCTGCGCCGACGGCTACCTCGCGGTCGAGGGGCTGGTCGCCGTGCCCGAGGATTGCACCGGCTACCCCTCCACCCGGGTCCGCCCCCTGCCGGCCGATCCCGCGCCCTTCAATCACGCCACGAAGATCGCCGTCCTCCGCGCGAAACGGAAAGACATCACGCTGTAGGCCAGGGCGACGACCTGGCCCGCTGCCCCCCAAGCCACGTCACCGCCGTGGCCTACAACCAAGCCGTCCTCCGTCCTCCGCCTCCCTCCTTCTGTCTTCTGTCCTCCGTCCTCAGTCCTCCGTCCTCCGTCCTCCGCCCCCCCGCCATGAAGCCCGTGCTCCAGTTCTGCATCGTCGTCGTCTGGGTGACCGCGCTCATCACCGGCCTCGGCGCGATGCTCGGCGCGGCCATCTGGACGCTGGTCGGAGCCTGGCGCGGGTCATCGCAGGAACCCTGGGCGCTCGCCCTCACCGGCATCCGCACGCTCGGCTTCTACTTCTTCATCTGGGCCCCCGGCACGGGCATCGTGATCGCCACCATCCGCGAGCATCGCCGGCGGCAAGGTCCCTCCTCCCGGAGGCCCAACTAGCGCAAATCGAGCCGTAACCAGGGATTCCGCCCTACGGGCCAGACCGTCCGGCCTCACCGCCGCCGGCGACAATCGCCAGTCTACCGCCGCTCGATTCGCACCCGGCGCGCGTCGCTGTTCGCCCGAATCTCCGGAACGTACATCGCCTCGACCTGCACCGGCAGCGCGCGGAAATCGCCTGGCGTCACGGCGCGCATCCCAAAGCGAATCTCCCACGTGCCGGCCTCCAACCGGTCGAGAAAGAACACGCTCTTGTCGTCGCGTTCCTCGCGGTAGATCGGTTGCCCCGCCGCGACTAGACGAAGGGACGGCGCACCGGCGCCGTCCGCGTCGGTTCCTTGGACCCCGCCGTCCGTCGCCCGCCCGCCGCTCGTCACGCGCCCGATCCGAGCATCCCACCCGCTGAGGGCGTTGAGCGGTTCGCATCCAGACGGTTTCGGCACCTCGATCATCACGTACTCGAGTTCGTTCGGCACTGAGACTGTCACCACCGCCTGCACCGCCTCGCCCGCCGTCACCACACCGCCGTTCGCCAGCCGTTCCGGATCGATCCGCAGCGTGCCGATCAATGTCGGTGTCGCCTTCTGCCGCACGAACTCGCGCGCCACCCCGGATTGGTGACCGGCCGGCCTCACCGTGTCGCCCGTCGCCCACGCCTGCGCCAGCGCCACCGCGTACACCGCTCCGTCACCAGCCATACGGCGCAGCGTGAGCGTATTGCGGCCACCCTGCAGCGCTGCGACCGGAACGGTCAGCTCCGTCGGACCGGCCAGGAGCGCCGCGCGGTCGATCTTCGTCGTTCCCAACGCCCGGCCGTTGATCGCCACCTCGAGTTCGATCACGCCGGCCGCCTCGCCGTGCACCTGCACGAACCGCGACAACGCCAGCACCGCCAGCGCCGTATCGCGCGTGCTTCCCCAGCGTTCGCTGCGCCGGTTGAGCACGAGCCAGTTCATCGCCGGCTCCATCAGCGGGTGCTGCGGGTCCAGTTCGAGCAACGCGAGCAAGGTCAACGCCGTGGCCTCCATCGCGCCGTCGCTGGCCCGCCAATAGCCGGCGGTGGAACCCCAGTGCACCGTGTCACCGAGATCCTCGGAGTGAACGCGCTCCGCGCCGTTCTCCAGATTGCGGAGCACCATCGCGCGCTCCTCAGGTGAACCGAACTTCACCGTGGCGAGCGCGAGGCAGGCCCGGCCCGTGGCAGAGAGTTTCGCCCGTTCCACGTAGCACTCGGCAAACGATTCCTTGAGCGCCTTTGCATCGCTTTCCTCGGCCGGACAGGTGGCCAGCGCCGCCAGCAACCACGCGGTGGTGTCGACCGACTCGTTGCCCGTCGGACGCCTCATCAGCGCAGCCCGCGTCTGGTCAACCAGCGCATCCGGCACCGTGACGCCCGCACCGCGGACGAGTTCCAGTCCCCACAACACATACGCAGTCATCCACAAATCCGTCTGCCGCGCCCCCGGCCACCAGCCGAAGCCGCCCTCGCTGCGCTGCGCCTCCGCCAACCGGGCGAGGCTCTTGCCGATCACCTCGTCGAGCCGGCCCAGCCCCGCAGCCTTCTTGCGGCGCGTGGCGTCGGCCGGTGTCTCTGCACCGAGGATGCGCGCCTCAACCGCGGCCGCCTCGAGGCCCAGATCGCCGAGCGTCTTGCGCACGACGACGGCCGGCAGAAACCGGCTCATCGTCTGCTCGACACAGCCGTACGGGTAGTCGACGAGGTACGGTAGCGCATCGAGCATCGTCGCGGCGTGGCTGCCCGCGAGCCGCACACGCATCTGGGTGCGGGCGGGATCGATCGTCGCGGGCAACGGCAGGCTCAGCTCCCGCACCTTTTCCCCGCGGGCGAGCCGACCGCTCGCCGCCGTCTCCTGCCGAATCCCATCTTCCAGCACGGGCAGCGTGAGCGCCATGCCATCGCTCTCGGCCGCCGTCCATGCCTTCAGCGTGAACTCCGCGTGGCCCGGCCTCTCGGCCGTCACCTCCCATCCGGCGTGGGCCTCACCCTGCGCCGGCACGGCGAACTCGTTGCCCCGCCCCGCCAGAACCGCGGTGGCCTGGCGGCCAATCCCCATCTGCTTTGCTGCACCCGCGACTTCAAGCGTCGCGGTGGCCTGCTGTGCGACCTCGGTCCGATTTGCCAGGGCCGCCCCTGCCTCGGCCTTGTCGCCCGCCACAAGGCAGCGCGGCAGGTTGAGCCGTGCCTGGAACGGCAGCGAGGTGCGCGTGAGCGCCTTCGCCATCCCGAACGAGTTGCCGTCGGCCCCAACCGCGTAGGCCACTACCCGCCACTGCGTGAGGTTGTCCGGGTACTTGAAACTCACCGTCGCCTCGCCCTTCGCGTCGGTGACGACCGTCGGCGCCCAGAACGCCGTCGGCGCGAAGTGCCGCCGGATCTCAATCTCCGGCTTCGCCTTCCCGGCGCCGACCTCCGATGCCGGCGGCAAAGCCTCGCGCAGTTCGGTGTTGAGGCGATTGCCCGCCAGCGTCTCCACTGCGTAGTAGCCCCCATTGGCCATGGTCGTGACCTCGAACGGGTTCAGCAGAATGACTTCCCCTTCGTCGACCTCGACGGCAGAGCGTTTCCGTACCGCCGCGCCGATCTCGGCTAAAGCCGCCAGGGAGCCGGTCTCCAAACGGGGGTCGGCGACCGGCCTGACCTCAAATGGTGTCACCTTCCCGACAAGCTTGGCCTCGATTTCCAGCGGCCACGCCCACGAGTCCCAGAAAACCGGCCCCTCCACGCTCCTCCCAGAAATCTGGGTGAGCGCCTCGTCCCACGTTGCCACCGAGACCGAAACCGGAGAGCCAGCCTCGGCAGTTGCCTTGGTGCGAATCCGCAGCGTCGCGATATCACCGGGGCGAGCTTCCGTCTTCAGTGGGTCAACCTGCACGTCCAGCTGCAACGCGGGATCCGGTATGGTGATCGTGCGCGTTTCCCCGCTCATCCAGTGGTCCTGCGCAAGCGAGAGTTCCACCTCCGCCCGTTTTTGCATCCGCGGCAGCCGATCGGCATGAATCCATGCAGCGCGCTGGCGGGTCGAGAAACGAAAGCATTCCGCTTCGTCCTCCCCGCGGAGCGTCAACCACCCGGTGTCGGTTCCTTCCGGCAAAACCGCCAACACCGAAAACGGGCCGTCGCGGCGAACCTCCGACGGAAGCGCGATCGCTTGAACATCCGGCGGCAGATCCGGCACTGCCATATTTTCGTCCGGAACGAGCACCTCGGCGAAGGACTGTTCCGTTCCGAAAACCACCAGGTCACCGGAATCGCTCTTCAGGCGCACTCCGAACAGCCCGCTGTGCGGAATCCGGAACTCCGGGTGGATCATTCCCGCCGCATCCGCCTGCACCGGTTGCTCCGCAATGGTCTTCTCGCCAAAACCGGCATGCAGTCGCTTCCATCCGGCCGGCATGGCGGCGCCCCAGGTCAGTTTCAGGGCCCGCCGCTCGGCACCGATTTGGCGTTCGTCCACGATACGGCCGTCCGGCGCCCGCCAGAGCTCCGACCATCGGCGCTCGACCAACTGCGCCGTGCCCGCAAGGGCAAGCCCGCATCTCGAACCATCGAGCACAACCAGTGGAAATCCGACCAACTCGCCGACACGCCCATAACGCAATCCGTCATACTTGGCCGGCAAGACGCACCGACCGCCCGGGGCAATCCAGACCGAGCCCCCGACCTCGACAGGCGGCATGCCCACCGGATTCAGAAGCCCTTCGATCATGCCCAATGCGCCGGCCGGCAAGTCGGCCGGCAGACGCACAGAGAGTCGCAACTTGCCGTGGGCATTCGTCGTTCCGGAAAGTGTCGTTCTCCGCATTTCGTCCACCCACTTGCGCCACGATGGCGTCTCGTTCTCCTCATGTTCCCGGTCGGGCCGCCATGATGAGCAACTGCAGTGGAAGGTGCATTCCACACGCGCGCCGACCACTGGTCCGCCCGAGAGATACTCGGCCCCGACTTCGAAGACCACTTCCTTGCCCGGCTGAAGGGACTCGCTCCCGCTCGCGAGCTCGACACGGCTCACCACCTGCGGAGGCACGAAGTTGTCGACCTCGAAGCCCACACTCCTGCCGGTCGAAAGCTCGGTATCGTCCTCTCCAATCCAACCAAGTTTCAGGTCGAAATAGCCGGGGCGCGCCCGCACCGGAATCACACACTCGCCCTGGGCCGTGCCAAAGCCATCGAGAACAAGCGGCTGCTTCTCCGCTATCACCAAATCCTTGTTGCCGATGCTGAAGTAGAGCCGGCGATCCGCCCGCGGCAGATGATACCGCCCGTCATGTCGCTCCCGGACGATCAACTTCCATCGCACCGTTTCGCCGGGCCGGTAGATCGGTCGGTCGAGAAAGAGGTCGACAGAATACCGTTCCTCCTCCGCCACGGCTTGGGCTGAAGTATCGCAGAACAGCGGCCGTTCGCCCACGAACGCCGCGACCTTCCACTGCCGCCACTTCTCGACGTGGGGCGCCACGGGCAAACTGATCCGCCCGTCACCGTCGGTCGTACCCGAGAGCAGCACATTCTCGCCGTTTGCTGCCATCAACAGGCCACGAACCTCCGTCCCGGCGATCGGACGGTTCACCGAACCGTCGTAGGCAAACAGGTCGGTTCTCCCCTCGGCGACGTGGAACGAGGCCGACTGGAGAGCACCGACAAGCATCGTTCGCCCTTCTGCGAGCGTTTCCCGCTCGGTGATCCCCCGCGTCTCGATCTTGTAGACGCCCGGAGACAGCTTCGCCTCCACCTCGATGGTGCCCTGCTGCCAGGCCATCGGCGTCGACGATAGATCGACCGCCTTCCGTACAACCAATTCCCGCTCCTTGTCGAAGGCCGCCAGCCATCCCAGCGACCCAATATCAACCTTGGTCTTCACTTGGGCCTCGAGCCGCTCGCGCGGATACCGATACACGGCGACTTCGATCCGCTGCACGCCGCACGCACCGTACCCCAGCCGCAACGGTTGTCCGATCTGCAGGTTCTCCGGAATCGGCAACTCCAGTCGTGGCTTCGCCCACTTCTGCTTCAGTGCCATGATCGCATCGCCACACGCACGATCCTCAGACCGCGCCGAACGCTCGCTCAGGCGAAACAACTCATCCATCTGCGCCACCCATCCGTCGTAGTCCGCCGGCGCCACCATGGCCGGCTTTTCACCTGAATGCTGCCAGATCCGCCACAACAGCTCCTCGGTACGCACTGTGAGTTCCAGCACATGGCCGCGTGCCGACGCCACCGCTTCGGCCCATTTTCGCTGTCGCGCCGCCAGCGGACGCCTGTCGTCAGCGCCGATCAATCGCGCCACCTGCCAGC
>JAEXPG010000058.1 GCA_023447015.1 Verrucomicrobiota bacterium | reverse complement strand
CGCGATCATCGGCTCGGGCGCCATCGGCGGCTTCTATGGCGCAATGCTGGCGCGCGCCGGCGGCGACGTCCGCTTCCTCATGCGTTCCGACCTGGCGGCGGTGCGGGCGAACGGCCTGCGCGTGGTCGCCCCGTTCGGGGAGTTTCGGCTTGAGACGCCCACGGCCGCCGCGACCACCGAGGAGCTTGGCCCCGTGGATCTCGTGATCGTGGCCTGGAAGACGACCTCCAACCGCGAACTGGCCCGCGTGCTCCCGCCGCTGCTGCACGAGCGCACGCTGGTGCTCACCCTGCAGAATGGCCTCGGCGCCGAGGAGGAAATCGCGGCGGTGGTCGGTGCGGAGCGGACGCTGGGCGGGCTGTGCTTCGTTGGCATCAACCGCACCGAGCCGGGGCTGATCGTGAATCCGGTGGAGGGGGCGGTCACGCTCGGCGAGTTCGGCCGCCCGGCGGGGGAGCGGCTGCAGGCGATCGTGGCGCTGTTCAAGCAGGCCGGCATCAAGGCCCGGGCGACGGACAACCTGGCCGAGGAGCGGTGGAAGAAGCTCGTCTGGAACGTGCCGTTCAACGGCGTGACCATCGCGGCCGGCGGACTCACCACCGACCGCGTGCTGGCCGACGAGGGGCTGAAACGCCTCTGCCGCGAGCTGATGAGCGAGGTCATTCTCGGTGCCGCGGCGCTCGGCTTCGCGATCCCGGAGAGTTTTGCGGATTTCCAGATGTCGCGCACGCCGCCGCTCGGCGCCTACAAGCCGTCGAGCCTCCTCGATTGGCAGGCCGGGCGGGAACTCGAGGTCGAGAGCATCTGGGGCGAGCCGGTGCGCCGAGCCGCCGCCGCCGGGTGCGCGCTGCCGCGGATGGAGATGCTGTACGTCCTCCTGCGCGCGTTGGCCGCGAAGAACGCCAAGCGCTGATCCCCGAACATGCCCGAAGCAAAGAACGCCCCGAGACTCTGGCTGCCGCACTACTGGCCGGCCTGGCTGACCATCTGGTTCTTCCGGCTGCTCGCGCCGCTGCCGTGGTCGTGGCTGCTGGCGCTTGGCCGCGGGCTGGGGCTGTTCCTCTTCCATGTCGTGCCGATCCGGCGCGCGGTGACGGAGCGCAACATCGCCCTGTGTTTCCCGGAGCTGGATGAACCGGAGCGCCGGCGGCTGGCCCGGCGGTGCTACGCGTCGTTCGGCATGGGGTTCATGGAGGCGTTGATCTCCTATTTCAGCGAGCCCGAGCGTTTCGCCGGGCGCTTCACCATCGAGGGGCTCGAGCATCTCGAGGCGGCGCGCGCAGCAAAGCGCGGCGTGCTGCTCCTGAGCGCGCATTTCCACACGATCGAGGTCTCGGGCTATGTTGCCAACATGCACACGCCCGTGAGCGCGTTCTACCGCAACCCGAACCACCCGGTGTTCGCCCGCGAGCTGCTGCGGCTGCGCGCGCGCCGGCTCAACCGGATGTTCCCCGCCGACGACCTGAAGGGCGCGGTGCGGGCGCTGCGCGAGGGCGACGTGCTCTGGTATGCGCCCGACCAGGGGAAGCGGATCAAGGACTCGGTGATCGCGCCGTTCTTCGGTGTGCCGGCGGTGACCAACGCCGCGACCGGCAAGATCGCCAAGCTCGGGCGTGCGGTGGTGATCCCGTGGGGCGCGGTGCGCGAACGCCGCGCCGGGCGCTGGCACTACCGGGTGACGATCGGCGCCCCATTGCCCGAGCTGCCGGAGGATCCGGTGGCGGAGGCGACAGCGATCAACGCCGTGGTCGAGCGCTTCGTGCGCGCGGCGCCCGAGCAGTACCTCTGGCAGCACAAGCGCTTCAAGAACCGCGGTGATGGGTATCCGGACGTCTATGCCGGGATGAAGTAGGTGCGGCGCCGGGCGCAGGCGCCGTAAGCGCGGTGTGAATCGGATCGGGGACGGGCTTTCGCGCTTAACCACGCGTGTTCCGCGGCTCTGTGTGCGCTCGGGCTTGCTCACGCACCCGCGTGGCCGGTTCCGCCTTCAACCCCTGCCGTGCAATGAGACTCGACACGTTTCCGTCGGTTTTCTCCCGCCGCGTTGTCCTCGGTTGCTGGAGCGCCATCGCGTTTCTCGCCTTCGCGGCGCTCCGCGCGGCGACACCGAGCGCGGTGATCGCCATCGACGAGCCGGCCACCTACAAGACCAACACGACGTACTTCCCGGACATCGGCATCTCGCTCACCCGGGGGTATGCCCCGTTTCCGGTGTTCTTCGAAGGCTGGCAGTCCACCACCCGCGAGGAGCTCGTCCGTTACGAGTGGGACTTCGGCGCCGGGACGGAGACGGACGAGATGGGTCGGACCTTTGAGGGCTTCAACGCGGCCCATGTCTTTGAGACGCCGGGGACCTATACGGTGGTGCTCAAGGTGACCAACGCCGCCGGCGAGACCTCTGCGGCCTCGGTCACCATCACCGTGATGTCCCGCGACACTCGGACCACCTACTACGTCGACTCCGTTCTCGGCAACGACTCCAACGACGGCCGGAGCCCGACGATCGGCGCGGGGCATGGCCCGTGGCGGACGGCCACGAAGGCGCTCGGCACACTCAAACGGGGCAACGGCGGCGTGACGCTGGCGCCCGGTGACCGCGTCCTCTTCAACCGCGGCCAGACCTTCGTCCTGGACGGCGCCATCAGCAGCGCCGACGTCCCGTACTTGGTGTCGCTCGGCCATGGTCAGGCGTGCCAGGGAATACAGTACGGGGCGTACGGCACCGGGCCGAAGCCCCGCATCCAGTGGAGCGGCACCGGGGCCGGGGTGCTGTTCTCCGTGAATTGGGGCGGCGCCTATCTGGTGATGTCGGATCTCGACTTCAACTTCTGGAACAGCGCCAACGGCAGCCAGCTGAACGGGATCCTGTTCGCCTACGCCGCCTGGAAGAACGTCCTCTTCCTCCGCGACGATTTCCACGAGCCGGGAAACGGCGTGTGGACCATTCCGGGGCTGGACCCGAAGCCGGCGGGGATCTTCACGGTCTCCTGCACGGCCGATAACCACCAGACGTATTCGACCTCTGTGACGCAGCTTTTCGGGAGTGTCAGCCGCCTGGCGCTCCTGAACAACAAGTTCGACCAGGCCGGAAACCACATCTGCTACCTCGAGACGGTGGACAAGGGGGTGATCGCCGGGAACGTCTTCAGCCGCCCCGCGTTCGGGCGCACGGCCATCCGGATCACGGGAGGCCCGGCTGGCGCAACCGGCAACAATATCGTCGTGTCGGACAACCGGTTTCTGGGCTGGGTCGATCCGATCAACAATCCGGCGGGCGCCCACAACGGCGGGGGGCGGCGCTACAACTACCTCCTCGTCCACTTCGGCCCCAACGGCGACGGCCAGCAGCTGATCGACAACGTGGTCTTCGAGCGGAACGTGGTGACGAACTTCGAGGTGGGCCTGTCGATCGACAACGCCGCGAACATGGTCGTCCGGAACAACCTGTTCGTTGCGCCGGCGGCCGGGACAGGGCTGAGCCTGAACCAGTCCTCCGCGCTCGGCTGGGGCTACCGGCCGCTGACCAACGTCCTCGTCCAGGGCAACACGTTCATCAGCGGATCGTATTGGCTCGATCCGTCGTCGACAGGCGATGCGTATCCGCTCCTGAGGATGAGACCGTATTCCGGCCCATCCACCTTCGGTGGTGCCGACACGAATGTGCAGGTCGTCGACAACCTCTTCGCAACCTCTGCGCAGGGAAAGGCGCCCGGGGCCATCGAGCTCACCGCGGCCGTTCCGGGATTCACCTCGGACCACAACCTCTTCCATTTCCCGAACCTCGCGGGCGGACCGTTCCTGCGTTTTGCCGGGGTTGCCCGTTTGCTCGCCGACTGGCGCTCCGCGACCGGCAACGACGCCGCCAGCCTGGTCGGCGATCCGGAGTTCGAAGGCGGTGCGATCTCCGAACTCAACAGCGGGGCACCGGGTGTCCCGGCATCCCTCGCCGCCGGCGAAGCCGAGGCGGCTCAGCTGATCTCTGCGGTGCGGCTCACGGCCGGAAGTCCGGCCGTCGACGCCGGTGCGAACTTCGGTGTTTGGCTCGCCTTCGACTTCCTCCGGCAGGCCCGTCCGGTCGATGGCGATGGCGACGGCACCAGCACCACGGACATCGGCGCCTTCGAGTTCGTCGGCGTCGTCCCGGCGACCTACGCCACGTGGCGCGCCGCGCACTTCACTGGTGCGGAGCTGAGCGACGACGCCATCTCCGGCCCGCAGGCCGACCCCGACGGCTCCGGCCTGGTCAACTACGCGCGCTATGCCTTCGACCTCTCCCCGCGTGGTCCGGTCGCCGCGCCGATCGCGGTCGGTTCGGTGGTGTCGGGTGGCGTCACCTACGCGATGCTGACCTTTGCCCGGCGGACGGCCGGTTCCGACCTGAGCTACACCGTCGAAGCGAGCACGGACCTCGTCACCTGGACCCCGCTCGCCACCCACGCCCCCGGGATTCCCGCTGCTGTCACCGTCCGGGACTCGGTCGCGATGAGCGCGGCGCCCCGCCACTTCCTGCGTGTCCGCATCACGGCGCCGTAGTGGCAAGGGCTGGTGGCGTTTGAGCGCCAACTCCATCGCACATGCCGCAACCTGCAACGCGTGTTTGCAGGGCCAAGGGGGGCGTCTCCCTGCAAGAGAGTTGGATCGACTGCCACTCTCCCGGCGGCGCCCTGCGCGGCAACGAGCTATGGATGCCGGCGCCGCCCGGGATGGAGCCGTACCCAGCGCGGTGTGGG
The DNA here is from genome assembly GCA_023447015.1 of Verrucomicrobiota bacterium. Taxonomy (GTDB): domain Bacteria; phylum Verrucomicrobiota; class Verrucomicrobiia; order Opitutales; family Opitutaceae; genus CAJCBL01. The sequence goes on along the minus strand of JAEXPG010000058.1, from coordinate 3,468 downwards.
GGAGGTGGCGAACTACCATTGGCTACCCGATTGGGCCTGCTCTTTCCTTCCGATGAGTCAGCGTCCTTTCGGATCGCCGGCCTGCTGTTTCATCTTCTCGTCAATCCGCCGCCTAATCTCCGCAGCGATCCGTCTGGCTTCAGGTGAGTCGGGCTCAGCCGCGGGTTTTGCTCCGGGGGCTTGCAGGGTGTCGAAGGGCACACGACTCATTTCCCGAAACCCCGCGCGCTCAGCGTCCCGGATGTGTTTCGTGAGGGTGATCTTTGAGCCGTGCGCCGCGATGAGATCGCGCGCAGCGGCGTTCATGACCTCAAGTTCGATTCCTCGCTCGCGCGCATAGATGAGACCCTCAATCCAGGAATCGATCCGCCCTCCTGCCATGTGGTGGGCAACCAGGGAGTCGAAGGTTATACCCAGCCCGTGCTCGCCGATCAGGCGAACGCATCGGTGCAACTTGCGGGGCGGAAGCCGTAGCACGGCTGCCACGAACCATTGCTTCAGCGACAGTCGATTATTCATGGGGCAGACAATTCCTCCTTCGGGGTGACTTTGAAGGCAAAGGTGCCGTCGCGCTCCGCGTACTCAACCAGCAGGGCACCACGCTTTCCAGCGTACTGATAGTCTACCTCGTAACTGCCGGCCTCCGGCTCTTTGCAGTGCTCGATGTGCCTTCCAATTGCCAGTTCCCATGTCGGGCTCGGACCGTATTTCTCCCGGAGGAAATCTTTGGCCGCACTTCCAGCACGGATCCCAGTCGTACCAGCTGTGAGAACGAAGAAGCTGCCCGCGACAAGGGCCAGCGCGACGAACACCGACGACAACAGAATGATTGCTCGCTTGTTCTTCGGAAGGCTGAGCACCTCGCCTCGCTTTTCTTTCGAGGCACGGAGAAGCCGGAGAACGATCGCAGCGATCAGGCACAAGACTACCAGACTCACTGCAAGGATGAGGTAGATCATCTTCTTTCGGCCAGAGCTTACGAATGAGGAACTCCGGCTCCCTGTCTTGGGTTGGAGGTCGGGCCTTCTGTCGATGTCCCCTCGGGTCGCTGTTTCACCCGTTCCTTCTCTTTCGGGAAATCGGCGTTCTAATCGCGGAGGTCAGGGAAATAGGTTCTGCCACCAACATCGGACCAGAAGGTAAGCCGCGCACGTATGACGGTATCTTCGTCCGGCCATTTCCTTCGTGCCGGAAGTACGGGTGCTCGAACTCCAGCTCAAGATGCCCTCCTGCCGCCTCACCGAGGGCCCAGTAGTTGAAGTACCGCCCGCCACCCTCCCGACCATGGGCCCACCCCATCGGTTCAGCCGCCTGCCGGATACCATCCCTCAACGCAGCCGTCTTCACCGGATAGGTCAGATCCTCAAGTACGTGGCGGACTTCCCGGACTGAGTCCTTGGTGAGCGACTCTGCTTTCTGCTGCGCTGGATCGGCAGCAAACACAGCGCCTCCCACAACCAGAAGAGTGAGGAGTCGCGGCAAGCTCTTCATTTCGACAACGCTTCAGGGCAGGGATGCCGGCCCTTGTCGCTCGAGTATTCGATGCTTGGCCGACGAATGGGCTCAGCGGTCGGCGCGCTTGGTCTTTTCGGTGATGAACTCGCGGATGACGGCCATGCGCTCGCGCACGCGGCGCTCCTCGTCGATGTCGTCCTTGGTGCGCTGGGTCTCGATCCGGCGCATGGCCTTGCGCATCTTCGAAATGGCGAGGTTCTGGAGCTGGCGGACGCGCTCGCGGGTGACGTTGAAGAGCTTGCCGACCTCCTCGAGGGTCATCTCGTTGTTCCCGTCGATGCCGAAGCGCAGCTTGATGATGCGCGCCTCGCGTTCGTCGAGGGAGTCGAGGAGATCGCGGAGATCCCCCTGGATGTTCTTCTCGCGGAGGGAGTCGTACGGGCTGACGGCGTTCTCGTCGCCCACGATCTCGCCGAAGGGGCTGCCGCCCTCCTCGTCGTTGATGGGCGCGTCGAGCGAGGCCGGGCGCACGCTCACCGACTTCATGTGCGCGATCTTGTTCACCGGGATCTGCATCTCGATGGCGATCTCCTCCTCGGTCGGCTCGCGGCCGAACTCCTCCGTGAGGGCGGTGGCGACCTTGCGCATCTTGGAGATCTTGTCGACGAGATGGACGGGCAGGCGGATGGTCTTCGACTGGTTGGCCAGCGCGCGCTTGATCGACTGCTTGATCCACCAGGCGGCGTAGGTGGAGAGCTTGCCGCCCTTGGCGGGGTCGAAGCGCTCGACGGCCTTGATCAGACCGATGTTGCCCTCGCTGATGAGGTCGAGGAGCGGGAGTCCGAAATCCTTGTAGTCGTGCGCGATCTTCACGACCAGGCGGAGGTTCGCCTGGATCATGTGGTTTCGCGCCGCGCGGTCGCCGCGCTTGATCTTCTTGGCGAGGGCGACCTCCTCGGCCGGCGTGAGCAGCGCCACCTTCCCGATCTCGGCGAGGTACTGCTTGATCGTGCTACGCTCGGGCTGCAGATCGCGCTCGGCGGCCGGGACCACCCGCGTGCTCACCGGCGGCGGCGGGGGCTCGTCCGCAGGGGCGGGGCTCTTGGCCGGGGCCGGAGCCGGCGCAACAATGGAGGGGGCCGCGACGGGGGACGCGGAGACAGCGGACCGGGCCTTGGTTTTTGGACGCGATTTTGCCATGGAGCGAGTCACGGTCGGTCGGTAGCTGGCGGGCGGGAGGGAAGGGAGTTCGCCCGCGGTTTCTCGAATGCGCGCGGAGGCTAGGCGGAGGTCGGGTGCGCGGCGAACACATTTTGCGGCCGACGCGAAAGAAATTCGTGAAGCGGGGCGGCGCCGCCGAGGATCAAACGAGAGAGCGGGACGCGGCCGCCGCTGCGGGGATTCGGCGGATACGGCAGGGGAGTGCTGTGTCCGCGGGTCTGGTACCGGTCGCGGGGCCGGACGCCGCTGCCACCGACGTGGACCGGCGCCCGCCGGCCCCGCCTTGCTCCTCAGAACGGAAGGTCCCCGGTCGGTACGGTGGCGGGGGCCTCGACCTTGCGCTCGGCTCGGCTGTGGACGGCGTGGGCCTTGATCGTGATGGCGCGGGTCGGGCGCACCGGACAGGCGTATTCGCAGGCGCCGCAGCCGATGCACAGCTCGGGATGCATGGTCGGCAGGCGCAGGTTGTCGCCGAACGGCACGGTGCTCACGGCCTGCGTGGGGCAGTGCTCGGAGCACGCGGCGCAGTCGGTGCCGTTGGCCTTCACGATGCAGCGGCGGTAGTTGATGTGCGCGACGCCGAGGCGGGTGAGCTTCTTGTCCTCGAGCGCGAGCGGGAGGATGGCGCCATCGGGGCAGACCTCGCCGCAGCGGTTGCACTCGAAGTTGCAGAACGACCGGTTGAAGTCCATGCGCGGCTTCATGAAGCCGCCCCAGCCGTATTCGAGAAACGCGGGCTGGAGGACCTGCGTGGGGCAGGCGCTCACGCAGAGCTGGCAGGCGGTGCAGCGG
>JAEXPG010000591.1 GCA_023447015.1 Verrucomicrobiota bacterium | reverse complement strand
GCCGAGGGCGGCCCGTGTTATCCGGACCTGCGGGCGATTCCCGGCGGCGTGGATGCCGTGCTGCTCTACACTCCGCCCGCGGGGACGGCGGGCATGGTGCGCGAGTGCGCCGAGCTGGGGATCCGCCACGTGTGGATCCACCGGAGCTTCGGCCAGGGCAGTTGGTCCGCCGAGGCGGAGGAGGTCGCCCGCGAGCACGGGCTCACGCTTATCCCCGGCGGCTGCCCGTCGATGTTCTGCGACCCCGATCCGGGGCACCGTTGCATCCGCTGGATGCTCGCGCTGTTCGGCAAGTTGCCGAAGGAAATCACAACGGGCTGATCCGCCCGCGAAGCAAGCGGCGACTCAACCGGTCCCCTTGGCCTTGATCGTGACCACCACCGTCGTGCTCTTCGCGGTGGTGGTACCGCTCAGGTGAAGCAGTTTCCACTCGACCACCTCCGCAGCAAGAGTGCGACGCGCCTTGTCCGTGGCGTTCGCCGGTGCTGCGGCGATGTCGCCCTTCACCGATTGCCGGTGAAATCCTCGATGCTGCGGCCATTGGCTGGTACCAGTCGGTGCATGCCGCGAAGTGTGGGGCCCTCCGCACACCGAGCAACGATCATCCTGCGGTCTCCGGAGCGCGGTACTCGCGCCGCAGCAACCCGAAGCAGAGCGAGCCGGTGACGGTGTCGTCGGGGTGGCGCTTGTCCTCGCGTACGTGGCCCTCGAGGCGGAACCCGCAGCGCTCGGCGATGCGGCGGCTGGGGAGATTGGTGTCGTCGCACCAGAGGCCGACGCGATGCGCGCCGAGATCCTCGAAGGCGAACGCCACGGCGCGCCCCGCAGCCTCGGTCAGGTAGCCGTGGTTGACGTGGGTGCAGTCGGCGAAGAAGCCGAGGTTGAGTGCGGGCAGGGCGTCGTTGGTCACGCCGAGGTAGACCTGGCCGACAAAGTCCTCGGCCCCGCGCAGGAAGACACCGAGGGGAAACGCCGAGCGCACGAGCCAGTTCTGCGCGAACGCCCGGACGACCGCATCGGCATCCGCCTCGCAGTGGATGTTGAAGATGTCGTTGGCCGACTCGTGGCGCTGGAGGTGGTCGCGGTTGCGCTGCGCCATCGCGAAATACCACGGGGCATCCGCCGCCCGGTAGGGCCGCAGGAGGAGGCGGTCGGTCTCGAGCCGCTCGGGCAGGGCGTGGAGTTGGCGGAGCGGCATGGGCCGACCTTGGCGGACTCCGCCCGCCGAACCGAGAGCGAAACCGCCCGGGGCGCGGAGACGGGCGACAAAAAACCCGCGCCCATGGAGAGCGCGGGTGCAAACCGAAGGGGTCCCGGCGACGGTTACTCGGCAGCGGCTTCGCCGCCGGTGCTCGACGCCAACGCGGTGCCGCCGGAGACGGTGACCTTCTCCATGATCGCGGCGCGGACCTTCTCGGCGACGTCGGGCTTCTCGGCGAGCAGCGCCTTGGCGGCCTCGCGGCCCTGGCCGATGAGGTTGCCCTCGTAGGCGATCCAGGCGCCCTTCTTCTCGAGGACCTTCTGCTCGAGACCGAGGTCGAGGAGCGAGCCGGTCTTGGAGATGCCCTCGTTGTACATGATGTCGAACTCGCACTCGGTGAAGGGCGGGGCGACCTTGTTCTTCACCACCTTGATCTTGGTGCGGTTGCCGATGACCTTGCCCGCCGGATCCTTGATCTGGCCGATGCGGCGGATGTCGCTGCGGATCGAGGAAAAGAACTTCAGCGCGCGGCCGCCGGGGGTGGTCTCGGGGTTGCCGAACATCACGCCGATCTTCTCGCGGATCTGGTTGGTGAAGATGCAGACGCACTTGGTCTTGCTGATCACCGCGGTGAGGCGGCGCATGGCCTGGCTCATCAGGCGCGCCTGCGAGCCGACGGTGGCGTCGCCCATCTGGCCGTCGAGCTCCTGCTTGGAGATGAGGGCGGCGACGGAGTCGATCACGATGACGTCGATCGCGCCGGAGCGGATTAGCGTCTCGGCGATGGTGAGCGCGTCCTCGCCGCTGTCGGGCTGGGAGACGAGGAGGTCGTCGAGGTTCACGCCGACGATGCGCGCGTACTTCGGATCGAGGGCGTGCTCGACGTCGATGAAGGCAGCCAAGCCGCCCTTGCGCTGCACTTCGGCGATCACGCTCAAGCAGAGGGTGGTCTTGCCCGAGGACTCGGGGCCGAAGATCTCGATGATGCGGCCGGTGGGCAGGCCGCCGGCGCCGAGGGCAAGGTCGATGGCGATCGAGCCGGTGGAGACCGTTTCGACCTTCATCTTCGTCGCGTCACCCAAGCGCATGATCGAGCCTTCACCGAATTCCTTCGTGATGGCGGAGAGGGCAAGATCGAGATTCTTGCGGGCGGCGGCGTCGGCAGAAACTTGGGCGGAAGCCTTGGACTTTTCGGCAGGAGCGGCGGGTTTGGACATGGTAGAAATATCGGCGGCAGGTTTGCGCGGGGAACGGGAGGCGACGCTTGCCGAAACAGGGGGAGTGGCAAGAGCGATGTCGGGCGGGGAATCGAGATCGGAGATCATGCCGCGCAGTCTAGCAGCGGGGGACGGACAAGCGCCGTCCGAGGGTGCGGGAAGAATCGCACGGACCGGGGCCCCGAATCCCCACGCGGGATCCGATGTGTGCCGATACCTGGCAGCCGGGGCCCACCGCAGATACCCTCCAGACGTCCCTTCCGACGTCGCCTGAAGATCAGGGGCCGGAGCCAGCCCGGCGTCGTGCGTGGGCGAGTTGCGCCGCTGCGCCCGCCCGGCCATTCCGGCATCGATCGCCAGGGGGGATCGATCCTCCGGAGGATTACCTGTTGCCACCGGAAAGGGCCCTCGCTGTCTTCGGGACGCAAACACCCCATCATGCACCGCCCCCACTTGCCCGGCTTCTGCTTCGTCGCACTCGGCCTGGTCGCTCTGCTGCTCTCCGGCTGCGGCAACACCGAGCGGCCCACCGACCGCCAGATCGCAAGCGACCACTGTTGGTCGCCCCAATACGCCGGCGGTTCGGTCGGAGGGAAAATCGAACTCAACCCCCGCGGGCGCTGGACCCGCACCAGCACCTCCTGGGTATCCGAGAACCAATACTCCTATTCGGTTCCCTACGAGATCCGGGCGGCGCGGTTCGAGGTCGAGCGGCTTCCGTTCTATCTCGCCGCAGGCCCCCAGCCCACCGCCGGCACGCGGGTGTTCCCCGTGCGCATCCGCAAGGTGATCGAGCGCCGGTACAATGCCGGCAACATCTCCGTGGAAACGCTCAACAGCATGATTCCGCCGCGCTCCGAGGAGAGCTACACCGCCTACTACTACAACCAGCGCGGCGTCTACACCTGGAAGTGGACGAAGAACATGCCCGCCCGCGGGCGCTGACCTCCGATTCCGCCACCCAAGCGGAGCGGGGCTCCCAAGTCGCGCGACCTGCGGACGCCCCCCGTGGATCCGTCCTGCCTCAGAGCTGGAACTCCTCGGTCTGGAACGACGCGTTGTCCTCCTTGAGCACGGCGACGACGACCCGGCGGCCGTCGGTGCGCACGTTGATCAGGCCGTAGACCATTTTGTCGGCCAGCAGCCAGTCGTAGGCCGACTTTGTTTTTCCCGCCTTGCGCGCCCCGCTCGCGGTCCGCGCGGCGGCCACGATCTGCGCCTTCGGCACCGCCTTGCCGGCCGCATCGCGCACCGCGAGAACGTCGAGCAGCTCCACGGAGCGCGAGAGTTCGGTGGAGTAGACCAGCGGGGCCGCATAGTCGTCCTCGCTGAGGCCGAGGAAGGTGCTCTGGCGCCCCGTGGGCAGCAGGCGGCTGAACATCGCGGAGAACGCCAGCGCCTTCGCGCGCGGATGCGCGTAGCTCTCGTTGTCGCCGCTGGAGAAGAGCGTCGCCAGCGGGTTCATCGCCCGCAGGAACGTGCAGGAGATGTCCTCCGCCCCATGGTGGCAGGCCTTCGCGACCGAGCAGGCGAACTCCTCCGCGGCGATGTTTTTCAACAACAGCGCGTGGGCGTTGAAGTTGAGGTCGCCAGTCATGAGCAGTCGGAACTTGTCGTGGTCGACCCGCAGCACGACGGAGTGGCCGTTGCGCGTGAGCGAGGGGGCTTTGAGCGCCGAGGCGGAAGCGCCGTCGAGCAGCCGCAGGCCGGGCTTTCCGGCGAACGACTCGACCACCGGCCCGAGCACCCGGATCGAGGTCGGCCCGGCGCCCGGTGCGAACCCCGGAAGATGGCCCGTCGCATGGTCCACGCGCTGCAGCGCGCCGATGCCCTGGCCGACCTTCGCCGCCACCGACTCGAGAAAGTCCGCGTAGTTGCCCTCCAACGCCCAGCTCCGCCCCTTGGCCGGCGCCGCGTAGGCCGCGATGTCGGCCGCGCCGTCGAGCAACGCCGTGCAGCCCACGTCCGGCAGCTTCGCGCCCTCCACCGGGCCGAGCTGGCCGAACCCCTTCCGGCCCTTGAACGCCTTCGCCGCCCCGCTGAAACGCCCGAGCCCGCAGTGCACGACCGTCCCGATCTCGAAGGCGCCGGGCTTCACCCGGTTGATCACCTCCGGCAGCCCGCCGAAGTGGTCCTCGTCGGGGTGCGTGATCACGAGGGTGTCGAGCTTGAACGGGCCGGGCACGCCGAACTCCTGCCGCCACGACTGGTCGACGAAGATCTTCCACCACAGGAAGCTCGTCCCGAGCGCGGGGCTGTTGTTCATCGCGGGCGACGGCCCGCCGTCGATCATCAGCCAGCGGTCGTCGGGCGTGTGCAGGAGGGCGGCGTCGCCCTGCCCGCAGTCGATCTGGTAGAGCGACAGCAGCGGGGTCGTCATCACCTCGGCCTTCGCGAGCCGGAGGTAGTGGCCCTTGGCCGACACCTCCACGCCGCCGGCGGCGACCTTCGTGATGTAGAGCGGGTCGCCCCAGAGCAGGGCCACGCTCGCCTTGGCGGTCTTGCGGCCATTGGCCGGCCCGAGCGGCTTCACCGCCCCCTTGGTCTTCGCGTAGTAGACGATATCCCCCTTCTTCATCGGTGCGCAGCCTCCATCGCAGTGTTTGGTCGCGCAGCCGCCGGTCGCCTCGACCAGCGGAGCGCCGGGATCAACCGGGAGGGCGGGGAGGGGCTCCCCGCCGGTCGGGGCCGTCGTTGCACGGCGGGCACAGGCTGGCCACCCCCGCCGCGCAACGCAAGCCGCCCGGTGCCGCGCGCGGCTCAGCTCCCCCAGGCGATCCAGGCGACGCCGAGCACGAGCGTGAGGATGGCGATGGGGGTGCCGGCCTTCAGGTATTCGACAAAGCCGAGGTGCACGCCGCGGCGGCGCGCGATCTCCGCCACGATGAGGTTGGCCACGGAGCCGAGCAGCGTGAGGTTGCCGGCGAGGGTCGTCGCCATCGCCAGCGTCAGCCACGCCGAATGCGGATCGGCGAGCCCGGGCACGACCGGGCGGAAGAGCATCACGGCGGGGACGTTGGAGACGACGTTGCTCAGCACCAACGACACCGCGGTGAGCGGGCCCGGACCGGCGTCGGCGTAGGGGCGGAGCAGGGCGAAGAGTCGCGCGCCCAGGCCGCTGTGCTCGATCGCCCCGGTGACGACAAACAGCCCGCTGAAGAACACCAGCAGCGACCAGTCGATCTCCTGGAACACCTTCTCGGGCTCCATCCGCCGCGTGACCAGCAGGAGCGCGGCGGCGGCGGCGGCGGCGAGGGGGACCGGCGCGCCGGCGATCAGCGCCACGAGCATGAGCGCGGTGGCGACCATCGACTTGCGCAGCAGCGGCCGGTAGTGCTGCGGCGGCAATTCCAGCCGCTCGGCGAAACGCTCCGGACGAAACTCGCTCCGGTAGACGAGCACGATCACCGCCCACCCGATCACCAGGCCCAGCACCGCAATCGGGCCGAGCGCGCGGGTGAAATCGACGAAGCCGATCCCCGAGGAGATGCCCACGAGCATGTTCTGCGGGTTGCCCGTGATCGTCGCCACCGAGCCGATATTCGCGGCGGTGACGAGCCCGACGAGATAGGGCAGGGGGTTGCGCTTGAGCGAGAAGGTGAGATCGAGCACCAGCGGGGTGAAGACCAGGACGATCGTGTCGTTGAGGAAGATCGCCGAGAGCGTGCCGGAGACGAAGACGATCAGCGCCAGCAGCCGGCGCGGGGTGCGGGCGAAGCGGATGACGTGGGAATTGACCAGGTGGAAGAAGCCCGCGATGCGCAGGTTCACGTTGAGGATCATCATCCCGAAGAGCAGCAGGATCGTGTTCCAATCGACGGCCCGGTAGGCCGCCTCCAGCGGGATGAAGCCAAGGGCGACAAACAACACCGCCCCGACCAGCGAGATCGTCGCGCGGTTCATCTTCAGGGCCGGATAACGGCCGACGGCGACCCCCACGAGGGTGATCGTGGCGAGCGCGGCGACGGCAAGCTGGGACCAGTTCATCGGACCGGCACGCTGGGCCAGGGCGCCGCCGTGGGCAAACCGCCAATCGGCCCGCCGCGACCTTCCGCGCGGCGCCGGTCAAGGTTCGCCCGCCCACGCCGATACAGGGGAATCCCGCACATGAAAGAAATCGAGATCACCGAAATCCCGCCGTTGTCGCCGGGCGAACAGTCGCTGTTGGACATGCACAGCGTCGTCAACGTCCTCAATGTCCTGCGCTGCGAGCTCACCGTGCTCGGCCTGATGGCCGCGGACAACGAGGACTACCTGCACGAGGGGGTGGCCGTGTGCGAGGCGCTGCTTGCCTCGCTCCACGATCCGGAGGCCGCCCTGCGGGAGGCGGCGCACGTCGACGATTTCGAGCGCACGGTGTTCGCCGAACTGAAGGCGAAGCTGGCCACCCCGCCCCGCACGCCCGACCCGAAGGAGATGGCCGAGGGCATCGAGAACCTGCGGACGGTGTTCGCGATCCTCAAGGTGCGCGCGCAGGAGATCCTCGCCCGCGCCGCCGCCCCGGACCGCTGGGTGGCCTTCGACCTTGGGCAACTGCGCACCAGCTTCCTCGACGTCTTCTCCGCCATCGAGAAGAACAGCAAGGGCCGCTACCGCATCCTCTACAACGCCGCCCGCAAGGAGCCGCAGGACTACTACATCGACTTCAAGTTCGAGACGGCCGGCGGCGAAGCCCTGCTCATGCCTCCGATCTTCCAGGACACGATGCGCGACCTCATCGCCAACGCCCGCAAGTACACCGCGCCGGGAGGGAGCATCACCGCCGCGCTCTACGAGGACGCCGCCGAGCTGCGGTTCGTGGTTTCCGACTCCGGCCGCGGCATCCCGGAATCCGAGCTGGCGCAGGTGGTGCAGTTCGGCAAACGCGCCTCCAACGTGGGCGACGTCCGCACGATGGGCGGCGGGTTCGGGCTGACCAAGGCGTTCCTCGTGACGAAACGCTTCGGCGGCCGCTTCTGGATCGCCTCCGAGCTCGGCCGGGGCACGCGGATCCGCATCGCGATCCCCCGGCCCACGGCGCCCGGCACCCCCTGACCCGCATCGGGACCGCGGCCAAGTCCAAACGCCGGGCGCAGCACGGTCGGGAGCAGCACCCGTACGACCACCTCGAGCGCGCAGACCACCACAGCGCGCCCCTGCGACTCCGCCGGGCCGGTCGAGTTTGCGACGGAGCGCACCCGGCGCTCATTCTCGCAGCAGACCGGCTCCACCGCCCCATGCCCCCCAGCACACGCCTTCGCAATCGCCTCCGCCGGAGCCGGCACGCTCTGGCCGCAGCGGCGTTGCTGACCGGGCTGCCACTCCCCTCGGCCGCCGCGGAGCCCCCGCCAACGGCGCAGTTGCGGCAGGATGAGGCCGCGCCGCTGCCGGACGACTGGCACGAGCTCCTGCGGCTCGACGCCGACGCGCTCCGCTTCTTCGCCGCCCGCGTGCCGCGCACCGGAAGCCCCGGCACGCAACTCGCC
>JAEXPG010000078.1 GCA_023447015.1 Verrucomicrobiota bacterium | reverse complement strand
CTCTGCATTGGGTGGCAGAGCCAAATACTCGGCCCGCTGTTTGGCTCTAAAATCAGTGGCGATAACCATCCAGGCGTTGCGAATCACATCTTCATCCATCCCCACACCATTGTCCTGAATCTCGATTCTGGCCCTTGCAGCGTCATCGGGATGCTCGAGCTTCACGGAGCAGCTCGTCGCAGAAGCATCATAGGCATTCTTGACCAACTCGAAGACCGCCAAGTTTGCGTCACGAATCAGTTGATCGCCAAGCAACCGCAGCAACCGAGGTTTTACGCGGAAGATCAGGTTGTTACTTGCAGGCATATTCGGAGTGCTTGAAGACAAATTGCTTAAGGACCTCGCGCATCACCGGCGGGCAGACGGCGTTGCCGATCATCTTGATGCGGTCGCGGCGTGAGCCGGTCTCGAATTTCATCCTGGGCGGCATGCCCATCGCCGCCTGCAGCTCCGGCACCTGCAGCATGCGCATGACGTGGCCGTGCGTGGGATCGGGCTTCACGAGGGCGAATCGATCCACGGTGGTGATGGTTCGCAGGGGGCGGCCGAGGCGCTGCCAGCCGCCGCTGCCGTCCGAGCCATAGTAGACCAGCAGGAAGGGTGTATTCTTTCCGAGGGCGGCGAACCCACGCTCCGCCCGCTCCAAGGTCGGCTTCGCTCGGCCTTTCTTGTTGAGCGGGGTCCAGCGGTAGGTGCCGTTGAGGTCGACCAAATCCGATATGGTTTTGGGCTTCGCACGTGGCGGAACGACCTTCGCGGGCGCGTGTTGCTTGTCCGCGAGGATGAAGAGGCGCCGTCGCGACTGGGCCACGCCAAACAGGGCTGAGTTCAGCACCTGCTCGTTCAGGTGGTAGCCGAGTTCCTCCAGCGCCGCCTTGAACTCCGCGTACCGGCTCCATTTTCGCATGTTGACGACGTTCTCGACGACGACCCAGCGCGGCTGGAAGGCCTTCGCGAAGCGCACAACCTGGAAGGCGGTTTCCTTGCTCAGCTCGCAGCGCGGCTTGTTGCCCTTGGCCGGGCTGTGGTTGGTGCATTCCGGCGAGGCGAGAATGAGGTCGATCTTGCCGAAGCGCCGAACCAGCGCGTCGGTGTCGTGCTCCTCCAGCCGACCCTGGATGAACTCGGCTTCGGGAAAGTTCACGTCGTGCGCCTCTCCGGCGAGCGGCCAGAGGTCGAAGGCAGCGACAATTTCGACACCTGCCTCGCGGGCGCCCCAACTGCTGCCACCGGCGCCGCAGAAAAGATCGAGGGCACGGATCTTCGTCATCGGTCGATCCCCTCGCAGAGTTTCGCCGCAGTGGTCTGGAGCGCGGCCGCGATCTTGACGACGCTGAGGACCGTCGGATTCCGGGCACCGCACTCGATCCCGCTGATGTAGGTTTGATCGAGATCGGCTGCCTCGGCCAAGTTTTCCTGGGTCCAGTTCCGGTCGACGCGCAACGACCGCACGTTGCCGCCGAACCTGACCAGAGGCTTCTCCGTCTGCTTCCGCATCAACCGATGCTAGCGGAATATGACTTATGAGTTAATCGACGATGGTCTATAAACGTGCGACGCAATGGCCTAAGCAAGGTGGCGGTTGCCATCGAGTACCCACCCGGACCGCCTCCCCGTTGAGCCGTTGTCATGCAGGCAAGCGGTGAGACGACCACCTTCGAGCGCTCCGAACCGCCTCACTGACGGTCTGGCGCTCGTTCCTCAACACTCGTCTACCTCCGCCAAGCTGCGCCCTCCTCATCGGCGGCAAGCCACGCCGCAGCGCGCCGGTCACCGCCCGGCGGCGGCGAGGGCGGGCGCGGCGGGCGGCAGCAGGCCCACGGCCTTCGCCGGCGCGGGGAGCGAGAAGGGGTCGACGTTCTCGCGCGCAGCGACGGTGGCGAGGACCTTCGGTACGTAGAAGCGCGTCTCGGCCGGGAGCCGGTCGGCGATCTCGTCGAAGCTGCGGCGCTTCACCTTCTCCAGCGCGCGGGCGATGCGCCCCTCGCCGGCGTTGTAGGCGGCGAAGGCCAGCGGCCATTCGCCGAAGCGGCCGTGCAGGAAACGCAGGTACTGGGCGGCGGCGCGCGCGCTCTTCTCGGGGTTCGTGCGCTCGTCGAAGGGGAAGGTCGCCAGGCCGAAACGTTTCGCCGTGGCGGGCATGAACTGGAACAGCCCGCGCGCGCCCGACGGGCTCTGCGCCTCGGGGTCGAACGACGACTCGACCTCGGCGAGCCACACCAGCTCGGGCGCCACGCCCTCGGCGCGGAACACGGCCTTCAGCTGCGGCGCGAGCTCGGCGGCGCCGGGCGGCGGGGTGCGCTGGGCGATGCGGCGCGTCCAGGTGTTGTTGCTCATCGCGGAGCGATAGACCCGGTCGCGCACGACCTCGAAACGCAGCGTGGGGCGCGGACGCTCCGGCGGCGGTTTCGCCGGATCGGGCGCGGGCTGCAGCCGCAGGCGCTGCTGCTCGGCATCCCACTGGCGGCGCGAGGTCTCGACCGCCTCGGCGGCGAGATCGAGATAGTCCATGCGCGGCGCGAGCCAGTCCGCATACGGACCGCCCCACGGCTGGGTGCGCAACCAGGCCAGCAGCTCCCCGGCCTGCGGGCGCAGCGAGGCGAAATCCTCGATGCTGCCGATGGCCAGCGCATCGGCCACGGGCTGGAGCCGGACCACCAGCTGCCGGATCTCCTCGGGCGAGAGCGGCTCGAGCTCCTCGGTCTCGAAATTCTCCTCCAGCCACGCGCGGCCGTTGTCGAGGATGCCGTCGATGAGGGTGGCGGTGGCGTCAGCCGCGGGTTTCGGGGCGGCCGCCGCCGGCGCTGCGACGTCCGCGGGTGGCGGCGCCGGATCCGGCCAGACCGCCGCCT
>JAEXPG010000580.1 GCA_023447015.1 Verrucomicrobiota bacterium | reverse complement strand
ATCTGGCGCAGCGGGCGAGCGCGCTGCGCTCCGCGATCACCACCGCGCACCCCAACGCCTCGGTGGGCGAACTCCTCGGTGAACGGGCCATCGTGCGGTCGACCGCCCCCGGGCTCGACGACGGGTGGCCGGAGAACTGGGGCGTGCTCGACTCGCAGGACTGGTTCGAGTTCGTCGATCCCTACGGCACCTACTCGCCTTCTGAGACGGGCCCGTCGTACTCGTTCATGGCCTGGATGTGGCTGGTGGTCGGTCCGACAAACTACGCCGGAGACAACCTGACCTCGGCGCTGGTTCAATACTCTGAGGCGATGCCGGCTCTGGCGGGGCACGAGGGCACCCTCGGCTTCAACGCCGACATGCGGGCGCAGGTGCTGGTCGACGGCGCGGTGGTGGCCGAGGCGCAGTATGCCTATGGCGGCGAGGTCGGCATCAAGTACGCCATCGATCATCCCTTCGTCTATGGGACTGCCGAGATGTACGACGAGGAGCGCTTTGTCCCCTTCGGGGTGGGCCAGCGGGCCTCCGTCAACGTCGGTGTCGGCGGCTTCGACCAGGGCGGGCTGCGGGAACGGGCGAGGGCGCACCTGGACGACCTGGTCCGCCAAGGGCTCTCGGCGGACGCCCCCGCCCGGATCGACGCCTCGCTGCGGGTGCTCGGGCTGGACTGGCTGCGGGAGTGCGAACGATCCAACGCGATCATCGCCCAACTCACGGGCACGCGCTACATCCCTCATCACCTTGTCGCGATGGCCAAGCAGGAGGCTGGTGTCACGGTCGATATTCCGACCTGCCTCGTCTGGGCGCCGCGCAACGGATTTCCCTCGCCGGCCGATGAGGGTTTGCATGCGATGATCTTCGTCGGCAGCGCCATGGAGCACGGCGTGATCGAGCAGAGCTATCCTGGCGTCCGGGCCGTTTCGACGGTCCGGTTCATCCGCGAAAACAACCTGGCGGGACGCAAGGTCTTCCTCGCCACCCCGGACAACTACTCCGCGATCGCGCAGGATCCCGACTTCATCGCGGGCTGGAGCAGCGCCTGGCGGAACAGCCACTTCCCGGGCAAACTCGCCGGCGGCGCTTCCCGGGTCGTCTTCCCCCAGCTCGAGGAGCTCCCGGTGGATCGGCTCGCCGGCAATGGGTATTTCGAGGAAGGCACCGGTTCCGTGGCCGCGTACATCAATCCGGGCGAACTCAACGGTGGCAATGCGACCACCCCCGGCTTGGCCGATGCCACCACGACCAAGGAGGTCATTGCCGACAGCAAGGGCCCACAGAATATCGACAACAAGCAGTCCCGCGACCCGATTGACCTCTACAACGGCAACTGCGTGGCCGATCAGACCGACCTCGCGCTCGGCGGCGGCGGTGCGCGCGGGCTCTCGCTGTCCCGCCATTACAGCTCGGCCGGTGACGCAGGACCCTCGCAGTTCGGCCGCGGCTGGTCGCACAACCTCGAGGGTTTCCTCACCGAACACACCGACACCGTGGCAGCCTTCGGCGGGGGGACCGCCGAGAGCGCCGCGAGCGCGATCGTGGCCATCCAGGCCATCGTCGACCTCAGCCGCTATTCGCTCAACACGCCAAAGGGCTGGGTCGTGGCCTCGATCGCTTCCTATTGGGCGCTCGACCAAGCGAAGAACAACACCGTCTCCGCCACCTTCGGCCGCCGGAACTACTCGTTCACCCGCCAGGCCGACGGCTCCTATACGCCTTCCGCCGGGCTCACCGCCACGTTGGTGAAGGACGCCGCCACCGGCCTCTTCCGCATCGAGGAACGCTTCGGGGAGACGCTGCGCTTCGACGCGCAGAACCGCCTCGCCTCCTTCACCGATGCCGACGGCAAAACGCTCTCGCTGGTCTACGCCGACTCCGGGGCCGACGCTGGCAAGCTCATGACCGCGACCGACTGTTTCGGCCGTACGCTCACCTTCGCCTACCACACCGATGCCGCCCGCGCCGGTCTGCTTGCCAGCGTGACCGATTCGACCGGCCGCACCGTCGGCTACGACTACACCGCCGGCCGGCTCACCGCCGTCACGGATCCGGAGAACCACACCCGGCGCTTCGAGTACGACACCGCCGGCCGCCTCTGGAAAACCTTCGACGAGCAGAGCCGGCTCGTCGCCGAGACGCTCTACGACACCAACGGCGCCGTGCGTACCCAGATCGCCGAGGGCGATGCCGCGCAGACCTGGCAGTACGCCTTCACCGGCGTGCTCAACACCGAGACCAACCCGCTCGGCGAAGTGACCGCCTACCGCTACGATCCCTTGGGTCGACTCGTGGCCCAGACCGATGGCGAAGGCCACACCGAGACCCGCGAGTACGACGGGCAGAATCACCTCGTGGCCGCCGTCGACGCCCTCGGCCAGCGCACGACCTTCCAGTACGACGGCCGGCACAACCTGCGCTTCGTGAGCGACGCTCGCAACGCCACCACCGAGCACCGCTACGACGAACACGATCGGCTCCGGTTCACCATCGATCCGCTCGGGAAGCAGACGGAGTTCCGTTACGACGCCGAGCATCATCTGGTGAAGACCATCGATCCGCTCCTGCGCGAGACGACGATCGAGTACCACACCAGCGGCGCGGCCGACGGCCTGCCGTGGAAGACCATCGCGCCCAACGGCGACACCACCACCACGACCTACGACGCCAATGGCCTGCCCGACACGATCACCCGGGCCGACGGCTCCGTGGTCGACGTGACCTACAACGCCCGCGGCGATTTCCTCTCCTCCAGCACCACCGCGACCGGCGACCTGAACACCCACGCCGTGGCGTTCACCTACGACCGCAACCGCCGGCTGCTCACCAGCTCCGATGCCCTGGGCTTCGGCACGACCAACACCTTCGATGCAGCCGGCAACCTTGAGGCCGTCGAGGATCGTTTCGGCAATGTCGCCTCGTTTACGTACTCGGCGTGGGGCCGTAAGCTCACCGCCACCGGCCCTGCCGGAGCGGTCACGCACTTCGGCTACGACGCCGCGGGCCGCAGCACTACGGTGACCGACGCCCTCGGGCAGATCACCCGTTTCGGGTACGATCGAGCCGGCCGGCTGACGAGCACGACCGACCCGCTCAATCAGGTCGTCACGCGCACATACGACGCCGCCGGGCGCAACGACTCCCTGCGCAACGCCCGCGGCAAGACTTGGTTGTTCGGCTTCACTGCCAACGGCCAGCCGGAGACTCTCACCACGCCGCTCGGGCGCCTCACCGACACCGACTACACCCTTCGCGGCCAGCCCGAGACCGTCACCGAGCCCTCGCTCCAATCGACGACCTATGCGTACTTCGACGACGCCCGGCTGAAGTCGGCGACCGACGCCGTCGGCGCGATCACGTTCGGCTACGACGCCAACGGCCGCCTCGAGACGGTGACCGAGGCCGGCAAGACGATTACCCGCCACTACAACACCCTCGGTCAGCTCGACCGGTTCACCGACAGCGCGGGCAACGTGATCGCCTACAAATACGATGGCGCGGGCAACCTCACCGAGCTTACCTATCCCGGCACGCCCACGCGCAAAGTGACCTACACCTACGACAGCGCCGACCGCCTCGCGACTGTGACCGACTGGTCGGCCCGGGTGACGCGTTTGCGCTACGATGCGGGCACGAGCAGGCTGGCGCGGATCGAATTGCCCAACGGCACGCAGCGCGTCTTCACGTACGACTCCGCCGGCCGGGTGTCGGCCGCGCGCGACGAGGTCGTCGCCAACGGTGTCTTGGTGAGCGGGTTCAACCTCGGCTACGACGCGCTCGATCGGATCGTCGAAGAGACGACGCTGCCCGAGCCGGCCCAGTTCGCCGTGACCGCCGCCGCCATGAGCTACGACGACGACGACCGGCTCACCGCCTGGAACGCGCTCACGACCGAGTCCGACGCCGACGGCAACCTCACCAAGGGCCCGCTTGGCGGCGCGCTGGCGACCTTCGCCTACGATGCCCGCAACCGGCTGACCGGCGTTGGCACCGCGAGCTACACCTTCGACGCCGAGAATCGCCGAGTTGCCCGCACCGTGGCCGGCTCGACGACGACCTTCGTGCATGATCCCAACGCCGCGCTGTCACGCCTGCTCCAGTCGGCGACCGGCGGCACGACCACGCGTTACGTGTACGCCGGCTCGCTCCTGCTTTACGCCGAGACGGGAAGCGCGCTCCGCGTCCACCACTACGACTATCGCGGTAGCACCGTGGCGCTGACCGACGGCACCGGCGCCGTGCTCGGCCGGGTGACCTACGGCAGCTACGGCGAGATCGTCGCCCGCACCGGGACCACCGCGACGGAGTTCCTCTACAACGGCCGCGACGGCGTCGTCACCGACCCCAACGGCCTCTACCACATGCGGGCCCGGTACTATTCCCCCGAAACCCGCCGCTTCCTCAACGCCGACCCCCTCCGCTTCGCCGCCGGCACCAACTGGTTCGCCTATGCCGCAGGGGCTCCAATCGGCGCGATCGATCCTAGTGGCCTGGCTGTGTATGTGATCTACGAGACAGATGGATTCGAAGCTGTTGGTAGCAATTTGGGACACGTTGGTATTGTGTATCCTGACGGTGGCGGATGGGCTCGCATTGATGCGGCGTACGGAGGGGTAGGCTCAACGTCGATTTCGGGGCCGCTGCGTGGAAAGAAGTTCTCAGATATCTTGCTTCAGCCGAATAGTAGAGTTGTCGTATTCCCTGATAGGGAGATGCCATCAGGTGGGAGTAGCGATGCTGCAGTGATTGGATTCCTCAAAGAAAACACTGGGTCATTTGATCATACTGGATACTGTTCGCCGTATGTTGCGCGCGCCCTTCTAAAGGGCGGTTTCACCGTGAATCCACTTACACCGTATAGCCTTGTTCAGACCGCGATACGTCCGTATTATCGTCTTAAGGTCGAATGGGATCCGTTCAGTATTGAGAGGGTAAACACGCATGAGGGTGTAAGGATGCTTACGCCTGAAGAGGTGGAAGCCCTTGATGGGAAACAATTGAATAAATGAAACGTAGCCGCATCAAGTTGGTGATCGCGTCTGTTCTAGGGGTTTGCCTATGCTGGGCTGGCCTTTCGGTCTACAAGGGCCTCCTTAATGAGGCCGACATGTACTCGGCTATGCTTTCGATTGGTGCCGGGATAGAACAATACCGGGAAAGGCGCGGGAGTATGCCAAGTGGGGTAGAGGAGATGGTCAAAGAAAAGGTCCTTCCTGAGGTCTCACTGATCTACACGATTCGCGCCTCGGGCCTGTGGCGTGAGCCAAGAAGTTATCGGCAGTGTGAATATGTCATAACCTTCGCGCCGGACAGGTATGAGATTCAGCGTCCGGCATTCCGATCGTGGTTCCGTTCGTACAGAACTGTCGCTTTTGCGCGGCGCGTTAACGCCAATGGAGGGTGGTCTGGTGGGTTTGTCGGAGTGGTGCCCGGTGATCACGGATCGAATTGAACAGCGGATCGACGCGTGCACGTTGCGACGGACGCGCCACCTACGGGAATACCTAGGGTGATTGTAGGCTCTTCCGGTTTCTTAGGGGCTGACCGAGGAGGTTGTGGCAACCGAGGTTGATCGGGGCTTTTCGCTGGGGGCCAAGTGGCCGAAACTCGCCGAACGCACGGGTCGCGGGCTGGGCGTTTGGCGCGGGGTGGGGC
>JAEXPG010000612.1 GCA_023447015.1 Verrucomicrobiota bacterium | reverse complement strand
AAGCAGACCTCACCCACCTCCCCCGTCGGCTTCAAGTCCAAGTCCGATCCGACCGGCGCCATCGATCCCGCCATCAACCCGATGCGCCGGCTCCTCGGCACCGGCGCCACATTCGTCGCCCGCACCTACGCCGGCCAGCTCCAGCACATGACCGACATGATCGAGCGCGCCATGCGGCACGACGGCTTCAGCGTTGTCGAGGTGATGACCCACTGCGCCGAGTTCTTCGACAACGCCTACGACAACATGAACACCCGCAAGGGCGGCAAGTTTGAGGTGATCGACGAGAAGGCCCACGACGTCACCGACCTCAACGCCGCCTTCAAGCTCGCGTCCATCCCCTCGCCCGGCGTGTTCGGCGTCTACTACGAAGTGCAGGAACCCACCAAGAACGCCCGCGAGGCCGGACTGATGCAGCGCGCACAGGAGCAGACCAAAGGCGCCGACGGCCTCAGCCTCCTGCAGGCCGCCTTCAACCGGATGAAGTAGGCGCGAGTTCGCCCCTTCCATTTCCCCCGGCCGCAAGCTTCCCGCTTGCGGCCTTTTTGTGCCCACCCCCGAACCGCCGCCACGGTCGCCGAAGGGGTGGCACAGCGACGGCGGCGCGTCCCCGCGCTGGCACGAATTCCACCCCGGCGGCAGCGCCGCAACGCTTACGCCGACCAGCGCTTTCCGCCTCAAGTTCGCCCTGCGCCAACCGAATAGACTAACCCGGCCGACCATGTTCGGATCGTCGTGCATCGCAGCACCCGACCTTCACGGTCCGCCACTCGTTCTCCTCGAATCCATGGCGTCACCAACCCTCTCCGCTGCGGGACTCGGCACGTTGTTTGCACAACGGGTCGTCGTTGGCGTGGGCGACATGGCGGTCTCCAACAGCAACAATGCGATCCTCACGACCTACGCCTTGGGTTCGTGCATCGGCCTCATCGCCTACGATCCGATGACCAAGGCCTCGGGCCTGCTGCACTACATGCTGCCGGACTCGACCATCTCCCCCGACAAGGCCAAGACGCAGCCGTCGATGTTTGCCGACACCGGACTCCCCGGTCTCTTCCGCGCCTTCCAGGGCGTGAAGGGCGACATCAAGCGCGCCAAGTTCTTCGTCGCCGGCGGTGCAAGCGTTCTCAACGGCACCGACCCCTTCAAGATTGGGGAGCGCAACATCAAGGCGCTTGAGGACTGGTTCCGGGCCAACGGCCTGCGCCCCTCGATCCACGATGTCGGCGGCACGCACAACCGGACGATCAGCATCGAGGTCAAGAGCGGTGCGATCTCCATGAAGACCCCTACCGGCACGCAGCAGTTCTCGCTGGCGTAGCGCCACCCCGGACTATCTCCACCGACGCCTGGTCGGCGTGTCTGCCACGCACTGTCGTCCGCTCGACCGAAGCCCGGGCTGGCAAAGGAAGGACCAGGCAAGCTGCTACGTGGTTCCCTCGGCAGCGTCGCACCGCACGAGCCCTCCTCGTGCCAGTTGCGGTCCGGCGCACGGTTTGCCCCATCGAGGCGCCTGAGGTCGCGGCACCGCATCGCAATCGCTCTTCGGTGCTCCGGCAGACAAACCGGACGACCGTCGACATGGCATCTCATGCCAGGGGGGCGCGCGCTTTCGTCCCGTCCGCCAGCGCCCGCCAACGGCCGCAATCAGGCGGCATTTGAGGGCTGCGCGCGGTGGGACTGAGTGAACGCCACCACCTTCTGCAAGGCCTCGCCCAGCACCGGGAAACTCGTCGGCTTCTGCATGCGGAAGAGCAGCGACGGATGCTCGCGATGGTCGCGCATCGCGTCGTCCTGTTGGGCGGTCAGGAGCATGCAGCCCAGTTTCGGGTCGAAGGATTCGAGCCAGGTCACGAACTCCAGACCGTCCATCTTCGGCATCCGAAGATCCACGACGACCGCATCGTAGGTCGCCGGACCGGCGGAGCGGATCTTCGCCTGCGCCTCGATGGCATCCTGGCTGGCCTCGACGGCAAACCCCAGCCGCTGGAGGCCCCGGGCCAGCATCATGCGGGAGGGAGGGTCGTCTTCGATCACAAGTATGCGGGCACTGTTCATGGGGATGAACTGCGGTCAGAACTTCACTGGCCCGTAGGTCGCCTGGTCGCGAAGCAGCTTGTTCACCGCCTCCAGCACATCGGGCTGCACCGCAAGCAACTTCTCCGGGTCGAAGCCCTGCGCCATCAGCAGCTCGGAATCGAGCTCCATCAGGAACCCGTCCTCTGCGACACCGGAGCCGATCGCGGTCGCCACGAACTTGGCGGCGTGCAGGTGCGCCATCAGGATCCGATGCGGCGCGGGAATCCCCGCCGGATGGTCGGAGTGCCGCACCACCTCGATGAGGTTCTCCGGGAACTTCCAGATCTCGAGCAACCGTGCACCGATGAGCGACTGGTGATAGCCGAGGATCTCCTGCTCGGCCTGCCACCACGCGCAATTGTTGGTCTTCTGGAAATCGCGGATCGCGCCGAAATGCTCCCCGCACGCGTAGGCGATCGCGAGCTTCCCGATCCCCTGGATCAGGCCCGCGGTGTAGGCCAGTTCCTTGTCCACTTTGCCGGAGTCGTCGGCGAGCTTCTCGGCCGCCAGAGCGACGCAGAGCGAGTGGCGACAGAAGTCGCCCGGTTCCCAACCATACCCTTGGACCGGATGGTTGAACCACCGGCTGCCGAGCGTCGTCACCGCCAGTCGATAGATCTCGCGGAAGCCGAGGCGCAAAATCGCCTCCGAAACAGTCTCGCACTCCGAGCCGGCGCGGAAGAACGCCGAGTTCGCCAGGCGCAGCGTCGCACTGGCCAGCGCCGGATCGACGACGATGATCTCCTCGAGTTCATCCGCGGTCGTGCCCTCCTTGGCCAAGGCCTTGGAAAGCCGCGGCAGCAGGACCGGGGAACACGGCAGGCGCGCGGCCTTGTCGCAGACATCCTCGATCCGGGGCACGTTGGGCGAAGGCATGGAGAGGTTCCTCAGGCCGCGCTCAGCAGCGAGGCCGGATCGAGAATCAGGGCGATGTTGCCGTCACCGAGGATGGCGCCGCCCGCCACGCCGGGCAGTCCCTGCATCAGCGCGCCGAGGCTCTTGATGACGACCTCCTGTTTGCTCACCATCTCGTCGACCAGCAGGCCGCTCGTCCGGCCGGAGAACTCGACGACGACGACAATGCCGTCGGCGGGATTGTGGGCCTTGGGCTCGATGGAGAATTTCTGGTGCAGCCGATGGAGCGGGATGATCTTCCCGCGCAGGTCGAGCACCTCGCCGCGCCCCTGGACGGTGGAGAGCGTCTCGGCGGCGGGGCGATAGGCCATCTTCACGGAGGTCGTCGGCAGGATGAAGCGGTCCTCGCCC
>JAEXPG010000513.1 GCA_023447015.1 Verrucomicrobiota bacterium | reverse complement strand
GCCCGCGGGGTTTGCAGCCGGCGCCGCGGCAACAGCGCGGCGCGAACCGCCAGCCCAGCACGAGCGCCACCGGCATGATCCAGAGCGCGCGGGCGAGTTTCACCGTGGTCGCGGTCGCGAGCGCCTCGGCGCCGTGGGTGAGCGCCGCGCCGGTCACCGAGCTGGTGTCGTGGATCGCCAGCGCGCACCAGAGGCCGAAGCCGTGCGGGTCGAGGCCGGCCAGCGTGCCGAGCGGCGGGAAGATCAGGAGCGCGACGCCGTTGAGGAGAAACACGGTCGCGAGCGCGGCCGAGGTTTCCGCCGTGCTCGCGCAGATCGCCGGCGCGACGGCCGCGATGGCGCTGCCACCGCAGATGCCCGTGCCGGCCGAGATCAAGGCCGTGAGCCGCGGTTCGAGCCCGAGCCAGCGTGCGAGCAATGCGCCGAGGACAAAGGTCGTGAGCAGCCCGACGACGGTGTAGCCGAGCCCCTGCACGCCCACGCGCCCGACGATCGCGAGGTTCACCCCGGCGCCAAGGCCCACGACGGCGAGCTGCAACAACGGCTTCGCGAGGCGGGCGCTGAGCGCAGCGCATGGGTTGCCCAGCGTGAGCGCGATGGCGGTGCCGGCGAGCAGTGCGGCCCACGGCGGTGTCCACGGCAGCACCGAGGCGGCGGCGCCGAGCGGCACGAGCCAGCGGGCGAGGCGGTGGGCGGGAGTGGCGGCGACACCGCACAAGGTCGGTATCGGGTCGTTGGTCGGAGCGGTCGGTGTTTTCAAACGCGAGGTCCCGTGGTCGGGTGCCGCCGATCATGCCGGAAACCGGCTTATGCCACAAAGGCATTGTTTCTATGGATCCCATGCCGGATGGTTATGACATGAATCGGAACCATCTCGCCCTCTTCCATGCGGTGGCGCAAGCCGGCGGCATCAGCGCCGGCGCGGCGGCGGTGCGCGTCAGCCAGCCGGCCGTCTCCAAGCAGATCGCGGAACTGGAGAGCGTGCTCGGCGTGAAGCTGCTGGAACGGTTGCCGCGCGGCTGCCGGCTCACCGAGGCGGGCGAGATCCTGGCCGACTACGCCCGGCGCTGGCGCGCGCTCGAGGGCGACGCCGCGCAGGCGATCGAGGAGTACCGCGGGCTCAAGCGCGGCCGGCTCAGCCTCGGCGCGAGCCTGACGATCGCCGGCTACCTGCTGCCGCGCGCGCTGGCGGAGTTCCACCGGCGGTATCCGGAGATCGAGCTGCGGGTGCAGACGGCGAACACCCGGCAGATCCAGGCAGCGCTGCTCGACGGCACGCTCGAGTTCGGGCTGACGGAGGGCGTGCACGAGACGCCGGAGCTGGAGTCGGAGGTGTTCTTCGAGGACGAACTGGTGGCGATTGCACCGGCGAAGCATCCGTTTCTGAAACGCCCCGACGTGACCGCGCGCGAGTTCTGCCGGGAGCCGCTGATCCTACGCGAGCCCGGCTCCGGCACGCGGGCCGCGATCGAGCAGGCGTTCGGGCGCAAGAAGCTGAAGGTCGAGCCGCTGCTCTCGCTCGGCAGCCCGGAGGCGATCAAGGGCGCGGTGCTGGGCGGCATGGGGCTGGCGATCGTCTCGCGGCTCACCATCGAGGCTGAACTGGAGCGCGGCACGCTCGGCCTCGTGGCGCTCAAGGATCTCGCGATCCGGCGGCCATTGCAGCGCCAGCGGCTCCGCGGCCGCAGCGAGAGCCCCGCCGCGGCGAAGTTCCGCGAGCTGCTGGCCGGCATGCGCGCGCGGTAGTGCCTCGCTCCTGTCGCGCGATCCGGCGCGGCGCCGGCGCTCGGCCGCGTTGTCGGAATCGCGGCGGTCGGAGCTGCGGCACGCCCGGCTCGGAGGGGGCGGGCAATGCCGGTGGTGTCGATGCAGCAGCAGGTCCCGATGGAGGCCGTCACCGGGGAGAGCGTTCACCCGAATGTGCGGTTGTGTTCGGACGGCCGGGCGGTTTCTCTCGCAGTACCCCATGCACTCCGACACCAAGCGAATCCAGGTGGTCGATGCGCTGCGCGGCTTCGCGCTCGTGGCGATCATGCTCGTCCACAACCTCGAACACTTCGAGTTCTACTTCAAACCCGAGGGACTGCCGGCCTGGCTGGTCCGCCTGGACCAGGGCGTGTGGGCCACCGTCTTCCTCCTCTTCGGCGGCAAGGCGTACGCGATCTTCGCGCTGCTCTTCGGCGTGACGTTTGCGATCCAGGCGGAGGGCCAGCGCAAGCGCGGCGGCGATTTCCGCGGGCGTTTCGCGTGGCGTCTGGTGCTGCTCCTCGGCTTCGGCGTGGTGAACTCGATGCTCTACCAAGGCGACATCCTCATGCTCTACGCCGTGCTGGGTTTCGTCCTGGTTCCGTTTGCGGCGGGCAGCAATCGGGCGGCGCTGATCGGAGCCGCGGTCCTGATGGCGCAACCCTACGAGTGGTACAACGTGTTCGCCGCGCTGCCCGATCCGGCGCGCGACCTGCCCGACCCGACCTCGTGGGCCCTCTTCGGCCGGTCCGCGGCCTACTTCGCGGGGCCGTCGCTGCTGGCCGAGTGGTGGGGCAACCTCACCAACGGCCGCGTCGCCGTGCTGCTCTGGACCTGGGAGGTCGGCCGCGTTTTCCAGACCATGTCGCTGTTGCTTCTCGGCATGGTGCTCGGCCGGCTCGCGCTCTTCCGTCCCGCGGTGGAGAACCTGCGTTTCTGGAGACGCACGCTGCTCATCGCCATCCCGGTCTTCGTGGTTTTCCAGGCGCTGCGGGCAACGCTCGGAAAGTACGTCGGCGGCGAGGCGCTCGCGCGTCCGCTCGAGACGATCGTGGGCTCTTGGGCGAACGCGGCGTTCACGGCGATCCTGGTTGCCGGCTTCGTCTTGCTCTTCGCCGGCCGGCTTGGCGCGCTGCTGCACCGCGTCTTCGCCCCGTTCGGGCGGATGAGCCTGAGCAACTACATCGTGCAGTCGCTGCTCGGCACGATCGTCTACCATGGTTTCGGCTTCGGCCTGTACAAGGTGACGGGAGCGAGTGTCTGCCTCCTCATCGGGGTGGGCTTGGCCGCGGTGCAGTGGCTGCTTTGCGTCTTTTGGCTGCGCCGTTTCGCGCAGGGACCGTTCGAGGCGCTCTGGCACCGCGCGACCTGGGTGGGAACGGAGCGGGCGCCCGCGCCGCGCGTCCGGGAGCCCGCCGGCCAGATCTGACGACTCCCCCCCCGGAGATGGTGGGGCGAGGCGCTTGAAGATTGCCGTTGAGGCCTGCATCGCGGCGACGGCCGCCAGCTACGTCAGGACCGGCCTGAGCCTCTTGCACGGGCCGCAACCGGAGGCCCGGAGATCGACCAACACCGGGACGATGCCGCTGTGCACGACGCCCTCGGTGGTGGAGCGGGAAACGTCGCGGACTAAGGCTGTTTCTTCTCGGAGATCGGCGCGACCGGCTGCCCCGCCGCGGTCCAGTCGCGCAGGCCCCCGGCGTTGGCGGTGCGGTAGCCCTCGGCGGCGAGCAGACTCGCGGCCTGGCCGGAGCGGTTGCCCGACCGACAGTAGAGGATCAGCTCGCGGTCCTTGTTCGCGGCGAGGAACGGTTTCCAGTCGCGGCGTTCGCCACGCAGATCGCTCAACGCGAGCGTCGCCGCCCCTGCAACCACGCCGGTGGACGCCCACTCCTCGGGTTCGCGCACATCGACGAGGACAGCGGTGCCGGTGGCGACGTGCTGTGCGGCTTCGGTGGGGGAAAGGCGGGCGACTTCGGCGCCGCAGGCAGTGACCAGAAACATGGCGAGGGCGAGTCCCAGGGTGGAGTGGAGGCGGTTCATGGCGGCTCAGGGTGTCGGCAGCTTCGCCGGCGTGCGCGGATCGAAGTTGGCGCGGAGGCCGCCGGTGAGCGACTGCACGGCGAAGCCGTTCTGGGCGAGCACCCGGGCGGCGAAATACGAGGTCTTGCCGAGCGCGCAGACCGTCACGACCGGGCGCGTGCGGTCGAGTTCGCCGAGACGCTGGCGCAGCATGGTGAAGGGGATGTTGACCACGCCGGGATGTGGCACCGGATGCTTCTGCGCCAATGGCGGCGGCCGGACGTCCACAACCTGCACGGCGGGATCGGCCGGTAGCGCGTCGATCGGGTCGACGAGGCCGTCACGGGTATTGCACGCGGCGAAGCCGGCGAGGTTGACGATGTCCTTGGCGGAGCCGAACGGCGGCGCGTAAGCGAGCTCGAGCTCGGCGAGGTCGTCGATGGTGAGGCCGCCGACGATCGCGGTGGCGAGCACGTCGAGGCGCTTGTCGACGCCTGCGAGGCCGGTGGCCTGCGCACCGAGGACGCGGCCGTCGGCCGGATCCCAGAGCAGTTTCAGGAGGATCGGCTGGGCGCCGGGGTAGTAGCCGGCGTGGTGGTGGTCGTTCACCGTCACCGTGCGGTAGGGGCGGCCCGCGGCGCGGAGGCGTTTCTCGCTCCAGCCGGTGAGGCCGGCGGCGACGCCGAACGCGCGGACGATCGCGGTGCCGAGCGCGCCGGGGAGCGGCTTCGCCTCCGTGGGGCGGAAGATGTGGTCGGCGATGGCGCGGCCCTGGCGGTTGGCCGGACCGCCCAACGGCACGGCGGCGGGTTCGCCGGTGACGAAGTCACGCACCTCGGCGGCGTCGCCCGCGGCGTAGATGTCGGGATCGTTGGTGCGGAGAAACGCGTCGGTGCGGATGTGACCGCGCGGGCCGAGTTCGAGGCCGGCGGCCTTTGCGAGGGCGGTCTCGGGGCGCACGCCGATGGCCAGCACGACGAGATCGGCGGCGAGGGAGCGACCGGACTTGAGCTGGCAGGCAAGGGCGTCGCCGGCAGGGGCGAAGCCGGCGATGGCGTCGCCGAGGTGGAGCTGCACGCCGTGGCGCTTGAGCTCGTCCTCCAGGAGCATCGTCATGGGCTTGTCGAGCGGGGGGAGGAGCTGGTCGAGCATCTCGACGAGGGCGACCTCCTTCTTGAGGTGCGTGAACTGCTCGACCATCTCGAGGCCGATGAAGCCGGCGCCGATCACGACCACGTTCCGGGCCGTCGCGGCGGCCGCCTTGAGCCGGTCCATGTCCTGCAGCGAGCGCAGCGTGTGGAGGCGGGGATCGTCGCTGCCGGGGAGCGGTGGGCGCAGCGGCGCGGCGCCGGGCGCGAGCACGAGCTTGTCGTAGGGCAGCCATTCGTCGGCGCCGTTGGCGAGGGTGCGAAGCTGGACGCGTTTTGCGGCGCGATCGATGGCGACGGCCTCGGTGCCGGTGCGCACGTCGAGGTTGAGCATGGCCTTGAGCGTCTGCGGCGTCTGCACGGCCAGCGCCGAGCGGTCGGCGATCTCGCCACCGATGTGGTACGGAAGGCCGCAGTTGGCGAAGGAGACATCGGGCCCGCGCTCGACCAGCGTGATGTGGGCGGACTCGGCGAGGCGGCGGGCGCGGGCAGCGGTGGAGGCGCCGGCGGCGACGCCGCCGATGATGACGAGGCGAAGTGGTTGGGGGCTCATGGTGGCGGGGCGATGGCGGCGAGGCGGCGGGGGAGCGGCGGGTTACGGTTTCCGGGTGGGCAGGCCGGCGCTCCGCCAGCGGCCGAAGCCGCCGAGGTTGGCGGTCTTGAAGCCCTCCTTCTTCAGCCGCATGGCGGCCGAACCCGAGCGGATGCCGGAGGCGCAATAGAGGATGAGCTCCTTGTCCTTGTTGGCGGCGAGAAAGGGCGCCCATTGCCGGCGCTCTCCCTGCAGGTCGCTCAGCGGCAGGAGCTGGGCCGGGGCGGCGACCCCGCTCCGCCATTCGTCGGGCTCGCGCACATCGACCAGCACGGCCTCGCCGGACTGGATCTTCTGCGACGCAACCGCCGCGGCGATCCGGCGCCCGCCGAACAGCAGCGGGCGCAGAAGCGAGAAACCCACCGCGATGGCGACGAGGATGAAGACGAGTTGGAAGAAGTTGATCGTGGGCATGAGGGAGGAAAATTCCGGGGGGCCGGGGAGATGGCGAATGTGGAACGCGGAGCGGCTCGGATGGTTCGGGCTGGGTGTGGCGAGGGCGGGGATGCGGCTCCGAGACGTCCGTGGCGGGAGGTCGCGGATGCAGCCGGAGTCGGGGCGGTTGCGGCGAGGCCGCCCCGACGGTCGGTCACGATTTCCGGTTGGCCATGAAGTAGAGCACCGGCACGGCCATGCGGCTGACGAGCAACGAGGCGATCTCGCCGAACATCAAGCTGATCGCGAGGCCCTGGAAGATCGGGTCGGCGAGGATCACCGCGGCGCCCACCACCACCGCGAGGGCGGTGAGCAGCATGGGGCGGAAGCGCACCGCGCCGGCCTCGACCACGGCGTCGCGCAGCGAGAGGCCGTGCGAGCGGCGCAGCTCGATGAAGTCGACGAGGATGATCGAGTTCCGCACGACGATGCCCGCGCCGGCCATGAAGCCGATCATCGAGGTGGCGGTGAAGAACGCGCCCATGCCCCAGTGCGCCGGCAGGATGCCGATGAGCGAGAACGGGATCGCGGCCATCACGACGAACGGCGTCACGTAGTTTTTGAACCAGCCGACCATGAGCATGTAGATCAGCACGAGCACGGCGGCGAAGGCCAGGCCGAGGTCGCGGAAGACCTCGAGGGTGATGTGCCACTCGCCGTCCCACTTCATCGCGGGCTGCCGTGGGTCGAAGGGCATCGTGAGGTTGAGGATCTCGAGCTTCGGTGAAACGCCGCCGAACTCGCGGGCATCGATTTTCGCGAGCTCGCGGTTCATCGCGAACATCGCGTAGGCCGGGCTCTCGACGACGCCGGCGACGTCGCCGGTCACGTAGGTCACGGGCACGAGGTTCTTGCGGTAGAGGCTGCGCTCGCTCGGGCCGCGCTCGACACGCACCAGCTCGGAGAGCGGCACCAACGGCGCGGCGGGGTTGCTCTCGCTGCGCACGCGCAGCGTGAGCAGGTCCTCCGGCCGGCCCTTGGCGGCGCGCGGTAGCTCGACGACGACCGCGATGTCCTCGCGCTCGTTGGGGAGGTGGAGCAGGTCGGCGGCGAGGCCGGGCGCGGCGATGCGCAGCGCCTGCGCGATGTCGGTCTCGGCGATGCCGTGGAGCGCGGCCTTCTCCTTGTCGACGATGAAGCGCACCCGCGGCTGCTCGGCCTCGACGTACCAGTCGAGGTCCACCACGCCGGCGGTCTGCGCCATGACGGAGCGCACGCGGCGGGCCAGCGCGAGACGCGCCTCCTCGGTCGGTCCGTAGATTTCGGCGACGATGGTCTGGAGCACCGGCGGGCCGGGCGGCACCTCGGCCACGGCGACCGCGGCGTGGTGTCTCGCGGCGATGGCGGCGACCTTCGGGCGGATGCGCTTGGCGATCTCGTGGCTCTGGATCGAGCGCTCGTCCTTGCCCACGAGGTTGACCTGGATGTCGGCCACGTTGGGCCCGCGGCGCATGAAGTAGTGGCGGACGAGGCCGTTGAAGTTGAACGGCGAGGCGGTGCCCGCGTAGATCTGGAAGTCTCGCACCTCCGGCTCGTCGCGCAGCGCGGCGGCCATCTCCTGCGCGATGGCAGCGGTGCGTTCGAGCGTGGTGCCCTCGTCGGTGTTGAGGATGATCTGGAACTCCGACTTGTTGTCGAAGGGCAGCATCTTGACCTTCACCGCGCCGAGGCCGACGAGGCTCACCGCCCCGAGCAGCAGCGCCACGATGCCCACGAGGAACGCCCAGCGCCAGCGCGCGTGGTCGAGCAGCGGGTCCATCACGCGGTGGTAGAGGCGGGTCGACCAGTCGTTGGGCGCGTGGTCGTGGTCAGCTGTAGCCGGCCGCGTCGAGGCCGGCTGGCCGGGGTCGCCGCCCCCGGCTACAGGGAGGTGACGCTTGAGCACGCGGATCGCGGCCCAGGGCGTGACGCTGAAGGCGATGAGCAGCGAGAACACCATCGCCGCCGTCGAGCCGATCGGGATCGGGCGCATGTACGGGCCCATGAGGCCGCCGACGAACGCCATCGGCAGGATCGCGGCGATCACCGCCCAGGTGGCGAGCACGGTGGGGTTGCCCACCTCGTCGACCGCCTCGAGCGCGACCTGCGTGAGCGGCTTCCGGTCGGCGCCGGGCAGGCGGACGTGGCGGACGATGTTCTCGACGACCACGATCGCGTCGTCGACGAGGATGCCGATCGAGAAGATCAGCGCGAAGAGCGTGATGCGGTTGAGGGTGTAGCCGTAGAGGTAGAAGACGAGCAGGGTGAGCGCGAGGGTCGAGGGGATCGCGAGCATCACGACGAGCGACTCGCGCCAGCCGAGGAAGAAGAGGATGAGCAGCGCCACGCCGAACACCGCGATGCCCATGTGCAGGAGCAGCTCGTTGGACTTCTCGGCGGCGGTGTGGCCGTAGTCGCGGGTCACCGCGACCTGGACGTCGGCGGGCAGGAGCCGGCCCTTGAGGGTGTCGACCTTGGCGAGGATGGTGTTGACGACGTCGATGGCGTTCGCGCCCGGGCGTTTGGCGATGCTGAGCGTGACGGCGGCCTCGAGGTCGGTGCTCGGGGTGGCGGAAGCGGCGGCGCTTCCGTGCGGAACGGAGACCGCTCCGCTTCCATAGAGGACGTAGTTGGCCGGCTCCTCGGCGGCGTCGCGGATCGCGGCGACGTCGCGCAGGTAGACCGGGCGGTTCTGGAAAACACCCACGACGACGGCGCCCACGTCGGCGGCGTCGCGCAGGAAGGTGCCGGTCTCGAGAAGGACGTCGGTGTCGGCGGTCGGCAGCGAGCCGAGCTGGGCGTGGCGGTTGGCCTGTTGGAGCGCGGGGACGAGCTGCGAGACGGAGAGGCCGCGCGCGGTGAGGGCCACGGGGTCGAGCTGCACGCGCACGGCGCGGCGGACGCCTCCGATGAGGGTGGTCTCGGCCACCTGCGGGATCGACTTGATCTCGTCGTCGAGCTGGGCGGCGAGGCGGCGAAGCGTCAGGTGATCGTGCGTGGCGCTGTGGAGCGTGAGCGCGAGCACGGGCACATCGTCGATGGTGCGCGGCTTGACCAGCGGGGTGCTGCCGCCGAGCGGGATGCGGTCGAAGTTGGCCTGGAGCTTCTGGTTGAGGCGCACGAGCGCGGCCTCGAGGTCGGTGCCCACCTTGAAGCGCACGATCGTCATCGCGCTGCCCGGGCTGGAGGTGGAGTAGAGGTACTCGACGCCGGGGATCTCCCAGAGGAGCTTCTCCATCGGGCGGGTCATGCGGTTCTCGACCTCGGCGGCGGTGGAGCCGGGCATGGCGACGAGCACGTCGACCATCGGCACCTTGATCTGCGGCTCCTCCTCGCGCGGGAGCATGAGGACGGAGAACGCGCCCAGGAGGATGGAGGCGGCGATCACGATCGGCGTGAGCCGCGAATCGATGAAGAGCGCGGCGAGCCGGCCGGTGATGCCGTACCTCTCGGCGCCGTTGGCGGCAGGGGCGGTCGGTGCGCTCACGGCTTCACCTCCACAGGCTGGCCATCGCGGAGGTTGGCGGCGGCGGGATCGGCGACCACGCGCTCACCGGCGGCAAGGCCGGCGAGGATCTCGACCGTCTCGCCATGGCGGGCGCCGGTCTTGACCAGACGCAGCACGGCCTTCTGGTCGGCGACAACGAAGGCGCGTTCCATCTGGCCGAAAGCGGTGACTGCGGTCGCGGGCACGACGAGCGCCCGGCCTTCGCCGGCCGGCCAGGAGACGCGGGCGAACTGCCCCGAGCGCACGGCGGCGCCGGCGGGCAGGTCGACCTTGGCGAGGAAAGTGCGGGCGACCGGATCGAGCGCCGGCGAGACCTCGGCGACGCGGCCGGGCAGCTCCAGTTCGCCGATCCGCACGGGGGCCTCGGCGCCCACGGCCACGGCGGCGAGCCCGTCGGGCACCTCGACCTCGACCCGTTGCTGGGCGGGGTTCTCGATCTCGAGCAGCGGCACGCCCGGCGAGGCGAGGTCGCCCTCGTTGACGAGGCGGCGCGCGATCACGCCGTCGAACGGCGCGGTGATGGTCGTGTAGGTGAGCATCGTGCGCGCCTCGGCGACGGTCGCCTCCATCAGGCGCACGCGGTCCTCCATGCTGCGCACGGTCTCCGCCGCGCTGGCGCCCTTGGCGAGCAGGCCGGTCTCGCGTTCGAGGTCGCGGCGCGCCTGCCCGAGGCCGGCCTCGGCCTGGGCGAGCCGGGCGTTGATCTCGTTGGCGGAGATCCGGGCGAGGACGTCGCCCTTCTTGACCGACTGCCCGAGGGAGATGGACAGGCTGGCGATGGTGCCCATGACCTTCGGCGCCACCACGGCCCGCTCGACCGCGCGCACGTTCCCCGGTAGCTCGGTGCGACGCTGCTCGGTGGTGGCGCGCACTTCGGCGACGCGGACGGCCACGGCGGGCGCGGAGGCCGGCGGTGGTGTTTCACGATGGCAGCCGGCGGCGAGAAGACCGGTGGCCAGACCGAAGGCGAGGGAGAAGCGGTGTTTCATGGAGGGAAAGAAGAAGCGGACGGCTGGTTCAGGAGCGGACGGCCGAGAGCGCGAACAACGCCCCAAGCACGCCTCCGTAGATCGCGCCGCGCCACCAGGTGGAGGTGAGCGGGCAGGTGCCGGAGGTGCACTGGCCGAAGTACCCCATGAGAGCGCCGAGTATGGTTCCGATGAGGACGGGAGCAAGGAGGCGGAGGGCTTTCATGAGGGCGGAGGGCGGAGGACAGAGGGCGGAGG